>DASUSF010000086.1:0-2883 GCA_036375275.1 Geminicoccaceae bacterium
CGGCGGGCGTGCTCGCGCGGCCGGTGGTCGATCCGGAAGTCGTGCGCGAGGTGTCGCTGGTCTCGGTGGCGGGGCGCCGCTTCTCGCCGGCGGTCGCACGGTTCGTGCGCACCCTCAGGTCCTATCCCTGGCCGACGTCGGCGCCGGAATCGGACCTCGGGTAGCGCCGCCGTCTCGCGATCACCCGGGGCCTGCGCTCCGGGCCATGCACGCGCCGCCGCCGCCCGGCGGGGCGAGCCCGGGTCTTGACCGCCGGGCGCCGCGGCCCACAGTCACCGGTCCGGGGTCGCGGGTGCGGCGGCGGAACGCCGTCCGGCGCCTCGTCGGGGTCGGGAGGGCGGTGGCATGAAGGCGAACACCAGCGAGCGGTGGGGCAGCGTCAGCATCGGCCTCCACTGGACGATCGCGCTGCTGATCCTGTTCGTCCAGCTCCCAGCCGGGCTGAGCATGGAGGCGGTCGGCCGGGGCACGCTGCAGAACGCGCTCTACAACGTCCACAAGAACACCGGCCTCATCATCTTCCTGCTCGCCGTCGTCCGGCTCGGCTGGCGCTGGTCGCACCCCGTGCCGGCGCTGCCCGCGGACCTGCCGACGTGGCAGGCCAGGACCGCCCGGGTGACCCACGGGCTGCTCTACGCCCTCCTCTTCCTGATGCCGGTCACCGGCTTCCTCTACACCGCCCTCGGCGGCTTTCCGGTGCCGTTCCTGATGCTCTACGACCTCGCGAGCCTGGTGCCCGAGAACAAGCCGCTCGCCGAGGTGTTCAAGCTCGTCCACATCAGCCTCCAGTACGTGCTCTACGCGGTCGTGGCGCTGCACGTCGGCGGCGCGCTCCAGCACCACTTCGTCCGCCAGGACTGGGTGTTGCGCCGGATGCTGTCCTCGGAGGCGTCGCTCGCGTCTAATCGGCGAGGCTAGGCGGCCGCGCTGCCGCCGCCGGCGCATGACCGCATCCGTCGACGGCTGAAGGGGTGGCGCGCCCTGCAGGATTCGAACCTGCGACCAGCGGCTTAGAAGGCCGATGCTCTATCCAGCTGAGCTAAGGGCGCCCGTGGCGCCGGCGGAGACGGTGCTCAGTGCCGGCGGATGAAGTTCTCCGCGTAGGACTTGGGGCGGACGATCCGTTCGTGTGGCTGATGGACCCGGTAATCGATGCCCTTGCGGCGCGCGAACGCGATCGCGGCATCGAGGTCCGGGAAGCGCAGTTGCACCTGCTGCTCGGTGTCGTCGGAGCCGATCCAGCCCATCAGCGGATCCGCCTGCTTCGGAGAACGCGGCTCCATCTCGAGGACCCAGTGCCTGGTCTTCGCCCTTCCGGACGATGTCGCGGTCTTGGCAGGCTGGTAGATCCTGGCGGGCATGGGGGCAGCGCGCTCCGTCCATCTCGTTCGCACGACCTCTAGAGCAGTTTCCGATGAGATGGAACCACCTTCGACTCGAAGCAGACCCTTCGCTTATCGGAGAAAACTGCTCTATCTCAATGATGTAGGGCATCCTTATCCGCATAGAACCGCTCAGGAAAGCGGTTCTACCTGAGCGGATGATGCTCTAAAGCAAATCGCGACCGGATGGAACCACCGCGGACGTGCGAAGACGCCGGCCGATCGAGAAAAGGTGCTCCATCTCAATGGCGTAGAGCGGCGTCGTCGGGAGGGCGTCCGGCGGAGCCGCCCCGGTCACCCGCCGAAGGCGCGACGCACCCGCTCCCTGTTCAGGGCCAGCCACTGCAGCGCGACCAGCGCGCTCGCGGTCCGGAACCGCGGGTCGGTGTCGATCGCGCGCACCGCCTCGTCGAGCTTCATGACGTGGGCCCGGATGTCCTCGCCTTCGCCCTCGAGCCCGAAGATGCCGCCGGCGCCTTCCGTGCTGACCCGGCCGACGAACACCTGGCAGCGCTCGGTCGCGCCGCCCGGGCTGACGAAGTATTCGCAGGCCGGAAGCAGGTCCTGAATCTCGACGTCGGCCTCCTCCCGGGCCTCCCGGTGCGCCACGTCCTCCGGGGTCTCGCCGGCCTCGACGATCCCGGCGACCGGCTCGATCAGCCAGGGCTCCCCCGGCGCGTCGAGCGCGCCGACCCGGAACTGCTCGACCAGCACCACCTCGTCGCGCTCGGGGTCGTAGGGCAGCACCGCCACCGCCTGGCCGCGCTCGAAGACCTCGCGGCTGATCTCGGGTCCCATGCCGCCCCGGAACTGCTCGTGCCGGAGCCTGACCCGGACGATCTGGAAGTAGCCCTCGAACGCCACCTCGCGGCTCAGGACGACGACCCGCGATCCGCTCATCCAAAGCTGCTCCGTCGGTGGAGAGGGCTGCCGGCGGGCGCCGCCGTCCGGGTCAGGTGAACGCCTTGAAGGCGATCATGGTGAAGGTGTCCTTGACCCCCTCGAGGGTCTGCACCTCGCTGGTCACGAACCGGCCGATGTCGACCTCGTCGTCGAGGTAGAACTTCATCAGGAGGTCGTACTGCCCCGAGGTCGAGTGGACCTCCGAGATCGCCTCGATCCTCTGCACCGCCGCGTCGGCCACGTCGTAGGCGCGGCCGAGCTCGCACTTCACCATCACGAAGATCGTCTGCATCACTCGCTGTCCGGCTTCCGCGCGAGCAGCGCCGCCGGCACCGGACGGAGCATGAACGAGGGCACGTGGTCGCCCATGCCGACCACCGGCTCGCGCTGTTCGCCCTGCCGGTCCTGCGCCCCGGCCCGCCGCGCCGGCTGACGCTGTCGCGCGCCGCGCGCGCGGCCCGGACGCTCGCCGCGGCGACCGGCCTCCGGAGGTGCGACCTCGGCAGGTGCGGCTTCGCCGCCGGCGGCCTGAGCCGCGGCGTCCGCGCTCTCCGTCCCGTTGACCTCCGGCGCGGACGGCCCGCCCGCCTCGACGTCC
>DASUSF010000087.1:0-2614 GCA_036375275.1 Geminicoccaceae bacterium
GTGAGGGCGATGTAGATGGTGGTCGCGCCGTCATCCGAGCGCGCCAGCCGCCCCGCGATCCAGAGCGGACGCTGGCTCCTGAAATGGCTGACGCGCATTGCACCCCGCTCGATCGATCACGCCACGCCCTTCAATGCATGAGGATGGTTAAGGAAGGATGACGACCTCGGGGCCAGCCTCTTCACATCCGACCGCACGGCGAGCCTCGGCCGCCGTACGGACAGAGCGCTCCCTCGAGGATCGCGGTCCGGCTCCCGCGCTTCTCGCCGCCCGAGCCTCAGTGCCGGCGCTTGGGCGGGATGAGGTCGGTGATCGAGCCCTCGAACATCTCGGCCGCCATGCCGATGGTCTCGGAGAGCGTCGGGTGCGGGTGGATGGTGAGCCCGATGTCGGCGGCGTCGGCGCCCATCTCGAGCGCGAGCCCGGCTTCGGCGATCAGGTCGCCGGCGTTCGGGCCGACGATGCCGCAGCCGATGATCCGCTCGTTCGCCTCGTCGAACAGCACCTTGGTCAGGCCCTCGTCGCGCCCGAGCGACAGGGAGCGCCCCGATGCCGCCCACGGGAACACCCCCTTGCCGTACTTGACCCCCTTCGCCCTGGCTTCGTTCTCGGTCAGGCCGACCCAGGCGACCTCGGGATCGGTGTAGGCGACCGAGGGGATGCCGCGGACGTCGAAGAAGCTGTTCCGGCCGGCCGCGACCTCGGCCGCGACCTTGCCTTCGTGCACCGCCTTGTGGGCCAGCATCGGCTGGCCGATCACGTCGCCGATCGCGAAGATGTGCGCGACGTTGGTCCGCATCTGCTTGTCGGCCGGGATGAAGCCACGCTCGTCGACCTGGACCCCGGCCGCCTCGGCACCGATCGCCCGGCCGTTCGGCCGCCGCCCGACCGCGACCAGGATCCGGTCGAAGCGGTCGCTCGAAGGCGCCTTGCCGCCCTCGAAGTGGACCAGGAGACCGTCCGATTCCGCCTCCACCCGGGTCACCCGCGCCTTGAGGAAGATGTTCTCGTAGCGGGCGCTGATCCGCTTCATCAGCGGCGTGACGATGTCCCTGTCCGCGCCCGGAATGATCTGGTCCATCAGCTCGACGATGGTCACCTTCGCGCCGAGCGCGTGGTAGACCGTGGCCATCTCGAGGCCGATGATCCCCCCGCCGATCACCAGCAGGCGCTCCGGCATCCCGTTCAGCTCCAAGGCGCCGGTCGAATCGATCACCCGGGGATCGGCGTGCGGGATGAAGGGCAGCGTCACCGGCTCGGAGCCGGCGGCGATGATTGCCTGCTCGAAGCGGACCGTCTTCGCACCCCCGTTGCCGCCGGTCACCTCGACGAGGTTCGGCCCGACGAACCGGCCGACGCCTTCGACCACGGTCACCTTGCGCTGCCTGGCGAGACCGGAGAGCCCGCCGGTCAGGCGCTTGACCACCCCGTCCTTCCAGCCCCTGAGCCGGTCGAGGTCGATCGTCGGGCCGGTGAAGCCGATGCCGGCGTCGCCCATCTCCTCGGCCTCGCTGATCACCTTCGCGGCGTGGAGCAGCGCCTTCGACGGGATGCAGCCGACGTTCAGGCACACCCCGCCGAGCGTCGGCCAGCGCTCGATGAGCACCACCTTCCTGCCGAGGTCGGCGGCCCGGAACGCGGCGGTGTAGCCGCCCGGGCCGGCGCCGAGCACCAGGATCTCGGCGTCGAAGTCGGCGGGTCCGGTGGCCGCCCGTGCCGCCCGAGCGGGTGCCGAGGGCGCGGTGATCGCGGCTTCGGACACCTTCGCTTCGCCGGTCCGGAGCGACAGGATGACGTCGCCCTCGGAGACCTTGTCGCCCTGCTTCACCCGGACCTCGGTGACGATCCCGCCGGCGGGCGAGGGCACGTCCATCGACGCCTTGTCGCTCTCCAGCGTGAGCAGCGGGTCGTCGGCCTTGATGGTCGAGCCGGCTTCGACGTGCACCTCGATGATCTCGACGCCCTTGAAGTCGCCGATGTCCGGGACCCGGACCAGGATCGTCTCGTAGACGCCGCTCGCCGAGCCGTAGCCCGCCGGCTCGCCGGACGCGGGCGAGCCGCCTTCGCGGACCCGCTCCTTGGGCGGCGTCGCCGCTGCCCCCTCGGGCTCGAGGGTGAAGATCACGCTGCCTTCGCCGACCCGGTCGCCGACCGCGACCCTGACCTCGACGACGGTCCCCGCCTGCGGCGCCGGGACGTCCATGGTCGCCTTGTCGCTCTCGAGGGTGATCAGCGGGTCGTCGACCTCGACCTTCTGCCCGGCCGCGACGTGCACCTCGATCACCGGCACGTCCGTGAAGTCGCCGATGTCCGGAACCTTGATCTCGACCGTCATGGCCGCCGCTCCTTCACAGCACCAGCCGGCGCACGTCTTCGAGCGCGTGGCAGAGATGGCGGCAGAACCGCGCCGCCGCCGCGCCGTCGATCACCCGGTGGTCGTAGGAGAGAAAGACCGGCAGCATCAGCCGGGGCTGGAACGACTCGCCGTCCCAGACCGGCGCCATCTTGGAGCGCACCACGCCGAGGATCGCGACCTCCGGCGCGTTGACGATCGGCGTGAAGGTGGTCCCGCCGATGCCGCCGAGGCTCGAGATGGTGAAGGAGGCGCCGGCGA
>DASUSF010000088.1:0-8106 GCA_036375275.1 Geminicoccaceae bacterium
GGTCATGGCTGCGGCACCCCCGCCGGATGTTCGCCGGCGGTCGCCATGACCTCGTAGAGGTCCCACTTCTGGTGGATGGCGGCCTCCGCCCGCCGCATCAGATCGTCCGCCTCCCTGGGGTTGGTGCGGGTGAGCATGCGGTAGCGGAGCTCGTTGTCGGCGTAGTCGCGGAACGGGATCCGGGGCCGCTGGGAATCGAGCACGAACGGGTTCTCGCCCGAGCCCCGCACCGCGGGGTTGTAGCGGAGCAGCGGCCAGTAGCCGGAGTGCACCGCGAGGTCCTGCTGGTGCAGGCCCTTCTGCATGTCGATGCCGTGCGCGATGCAGTGGCTGTAGGCGAGGATCAGGGCGGGGCCGGGATAGGCCTCGGCTTCCCGGAGTGCCAGCAGCGTCTGCTGCCGGTTCGCGCCCATCGCGATCCGGGCGACGTAGACGTTGCCGTAGCTGATCGCCTGCAGCGCCAGGTCCTTCTTGCCGACGTGCTTGCCGGCGTTGGCGAACTTGGCGACCGCGGCGAGCGGAGTAGCCTTCGACGCCTGGCCGCCGGTGTTGGAGTAGACCTCCGTATCCAGCACCAGGACGTTGACGTCGCGCCCCGACGCGAGGACGTGGTCCAGCCCGGCGGAGCCGATGTCGTACGCCCAGCCGTCGCCGCCGATCAGCCAGACGCTCCGGCGGACCAGGTGGTCGGCCACCGAGAGCAGGTGTCTGGCGCGATCGTCCTCGAGGGCCGCGAGGCGCGGCCTGAGGTCGGCGAGCCGGGCGCGCTGGGCGCGGATCTGGCTCTCGCTCCGCTGCTCCGCGCCCAGGATCTCGTCCGCGAGCTCCGGGCCGACGTCGCTCGCGAGCGCCTTCAGGAGGTCCGTCGCGACCGCCCGGTGCCGGTCGGCGGCGAGGCGCATCCCGAGGCCGAACTCGGCGTTGTCCTCGAACAGCGAGTTGGCCCAGGCGGGTCCCCGGCCTTCGGCATTCGTGGCCCAGGGCGTGGTCGGGAGGTTGCCGCCGTAGATCGAGGAGCAACCGGTCGCGTTCGCCACCACCATCCGGTCGCCGAACAGCTGCGAGACCAGCTTGATGTAGGGGGTCTCGCCGCAGCCCGCGCATGCCCCCGAAAACTCGAACAAGGGCTCCAGGAACTGAGCGCCGCGCACCGTCGAGAAGTCGACCCGGGCGCGATCGTTGACCGGCAGGATCTCGAAGAAGCGGATCGCGGACCGATCGGGCTCCAGATCCGCCGCCTTGTCCGCCATGTTGATCGCCTTCGTGCCGGTCCGCTCCTTGCTCTTCGCCGGGCAGACCTCGACGCACAGCGCGCAGCCGGTGCAGTCCTCGACGTAGACCTGCAGCGTGTAGCGGGTGTTGGGGAAGCCGCGGGCGTCGATCGGCGCCGAGCGGAACGACGGCGGCGCGGTCTCGAGCTCGCGCTCGTCGTAGAACTTGGAGCGGATCACGCCGTGCGGGCAGACGAAGCTGCAGTTGCCGCACTGGATGCAGATGTCCGGCTCCCACACCGGCACCAGCTCCGAGATGTTGCGCTTTTCGAACGCGCCGGTGCCCGACGGCCAGGTGCCGTCCACCGGCAGCGCCGAGACCGGCAGCTCGTCGCCGCGCCCGGCCATCATCATGGCGGTGACGTCACGGACGAAGCTCGGGGCCTCCGGCGGCACCAGGGGCGGGCGGGCATGCCCGTCCGCGACCGTGGCAAGGACCTCGACCTGGTGCAGGTGCGCGAGCGCCGCGTCGACGGCGGCGAAGTTCCGGCGCACGACCTCGCCGCCCTTCTTGCCGTAGGTCTTCTCGATCGCGCCCTTGATCCGGGCGGTCGCCTGGTCCTCCGGCATGACGCCCGAGATCGCGAAGAAGCAGGTCTGCATGATGGTGTTGATCTGCCGGCCCATGCCGGCGTCGCGCGCGACCGCATAGGCGTCGATCACGTAGAAGCGGAGCCGGAGCTCGATGATCCGGGCCTGCACCTCGCGCGGCAGCTGCGCGAACGACTCGTCCGGGCCGTGCGGGCTGTTCAGCAGAAACACGGCGCCCGGCGCGGCGTGGCCGAGGACGTCGATCTGCTCGAGAAAGCCGAACTGGTGGCAGGCGATGAAGTTCGCGTGCGGGATCAGGTAGGTGGAACGGATCGGCTCGGGCCCGAAGCGGAGGTGCGAGACCGTCCGCGAACCCGATTTCTTGGAGTCGTAGACGAAGTAGCCCTGGGCGTGGAACGCCGGGTCGTCGCCGATGATCTTGATCGAATTCTTGTTCGCGCCGACGGTGCCGTCGGCTCCGAGCCCGAAGAACACCGCCCGGGTGACGCTCTCGGGCTCGATGTCGAAGCCTGGATCGTAGGCGAGGCTGGTCCAGCTGACATCGTCGTTGATGCCGACCGTGAAGTGGTTCTTCGGCCGCTCGCGCGAGAGGCCGTCGAGCACCGCCTTCACCATCGCCGGCGTGAACTCTTTCGACGACAGCCCGTAGCGCCCGCCGATCACCCGCGGCGGCCCCGCACGGGGCAGGTCCTCGCGCTCCGCCTCGGCGAGCGCGGTGACCACGTCCTGATAGAGCGGTTCGCCGAGCGCGCCCGGCTCCTTGGTCCGGTCGAGCACCGCCACGGCGCGCGTCGCCGCGGGGAGCGCCTGGAGGAAGCGGGCGGCGGCGAACGGCCGGTAGAGATGGACCTGGATCGCCCCGACCGCCTCGCCCCGCCCGCTCAGCCATTCGACCGTCTCGCGCGCCGCTTCCGCGCCCGAGCCCATCAGCACGACGACCCGCTCCGCCTCCGGATGGCCGAAGTACTCGAACAGCCGGTAGTCGCGGCCGGTGAGCTCCCCGAAGCGGGCCATCGCCCGTTCGACGATCCCAGGCGTCGCGGCATAGAAGGGGTTCACCGTCTCCCGTGCCTGGAAGAAGACGTCCGGGTTCTGCGCCGTGCCGCGGATGAAGGGATGGTCGGGGTTGAGAGCGCGGCGCCGGTGGGCGAGGACCAGGTCGTCGTCGATCATCGCCCGGACCTCGCGGTCCCCGAGCAGGGTGATCTTGTTGATCTCGTGGGAGGTCCGGAACCCGTCGAAGAAATGGATGAAGGGGATGCGCGCCGCGAGCGTCGCCGCGTGGGCGATGAGCGCCAGGTCGTGCGCCTCCTGGACGGAGCTCGAGCAGAGCTGCGCGAAGCCGGTCGCGCGTGTCGCCATGACGTCGGAATGGTCGCCGAAGATCGACAGCGCCTGCGCCGCGAGCGAGCGCGCCGCGACGTGGAACACCGCCGGCGTGAGCTCGCCGGCGATCTTGTACATGTTGGGGATCATCAGGAGCAGGCCCTGCGACGCCGTGAAGGTCGTCGTCAGCGCGCCGCCCTGGAGCGAGCCGTGCAGCGCGCCGGCGGCACCCGCCTCGCTCTGCATCTCGACCACGTCCGGGACCTGGCCCCAGAGGTTGGCCCGGCCCTCGCTCGACCACTGGTCGGCGAGCTCGGCCATGGGCGAGCTCGGCGTGATCGGGTAGATCGCGCAGACCTCGCTCAGGCGATACGCGACCGACGCCGCGGCCTCGTTGCCGTCGATCATGGCGACCTTGCGCGTGTCCGGGCGCAGCCGGCCGGAGCGCGCCGCGGTGGCCGGGGTGCTGCCGATGACGCTGCTCATTCGCCCGGCTCCGGGATCATCTCGATCGCATGGCACGGGCACTGCTCGAAGCAGACCGCGCAGCCGGTGCAGAGATCGTAGTCGTAACGGTACCGCTTGCCCGGCCCGAGCTTGATGATCGCGTGCTCGGGGCAGGCGCCGTAGCAGCCGTCGCACTCGAAGCAGTTGCCGCACGACAGGCAGCGCCGCGCCTCGTACTGCGCCTGGCCCTCGGTGAGCCCCGCGACCACCTCCGAGAAGCTCTCGATCCGCTCGGCGATCTCGAGCGAGCGCTGCTTCCGCTGGGCGGCGTCGGTGTAGTACCACACGTGCAGCTTGTCGAAGCTCGCGAGGTCGTGCCGCGGCGGCCTCTCGAACGACTGGCCGCGCAGCCAGGCATCGATGTGGCGCGCCGCCTTCTTGCCGTGGCCGACCCCGACGGTCACCGTGCGCTCGCTCGGCACCATGTCGCCGCCGGCGAAGATGCCCGGCCGCCCGGTCATCATGTCGGGGCCGACCTCGACCGTCCCGTCCCGCTGCAAGGCGATGCCGGGGATGCCCTTGAGAAAGCCGGTGTCGGTGTCCTGGCCGAGCGCCATGATCAGCGCGTCCGCTTCGAGCGTCTCGACCTCGCCGGTCGGGGTCGGGCGGCCGTCGTCGCCGATCGCCATCACCTCGACCGTCATCCGGGTCTGGTCGATCGACTTGATGGTGCGCAGCCAGTGGATCTTGACGCCTTCCTCGAGCGCCTCGTCCGCCTCGAACTGATGCGCCGGCATGTGGGCCCGGTCGCGCCGGTAGATGATCATCGCATCGGTGGCGCCGAGCCGCCGCGCCACCCGCGCCGCGTCCATCGCCGTGTTGCCGCCGCCATAGACCGCGACGCGGCGTCCGAGCCGGACCGCTTCCCCGCTCGCCACGCTCTTCAGGAACCCGACCGCGTCGAGCATCGCGCCGGCGTCGCGGGCCGGGATGTCGACCCGCTTGCTGAGATGGGCGCCGACCGCGACGAACGCGGCATCGAAGCCGCCTTCGCTCATTTCGGCGTTCAGGTCCAGGACCTTGTGGTCGAGGGTGACCTCCACGCCGAGGTCCTCGATCCGCCGGATCTCCGCCTCGAGCACGTCGCGCGGCAGCCGGTAGGCCGGGATCCCGAAGTGCATCATGCCGCCGGCGAGCGGACCGGCGTCCCGGATCTCGACCGCGTGGCCGAGACGCGCGAGGTGATAGCCGGCGCTGAGGCCGGAGGGTCCGGCGCCGACGATCAGCACCCGCTTGCCGGTCGGCTTCCGGTCGGGCTCGAAGGCCCACCCCTCCTCGATGGCGAGGTCGCCGAGAAAGCGCTCGACCGCGTGGATGCTGACCGCGCTGTCGAGGTGCTTCCGGTTGCAGCTGTCCTCGCACGGATGGTAGCAGACCCGCCCGTGCACCCCCGGCATCGGGTTGTCGGCGGTCAGGATCCGCCACGCCTCCTCGAAGCGCCCGCCCTGCGCCGCGCCGAGCCATGCCTGGATGTTCTCGCCGGCCGGGCAGGCGTGGTTGCAGGGCGGCAGGAGGTCGACGTACACCGGCCGCTGGGTCCGGAAGGGCCCCGTGCGCCGCTCGTGGGTGAGGTCTGGCGCGGGGGCCAGATCTCGCGCTTGCTCGCTCATGCCGAAGGTCCCGGGCTCATGCTGCCCCGAGACTGCACCGCCGGGCCTGGCGCGCTTTGAGCGAGATCAAGTCCGGGCGCGGACCCGGGTGCTCCTCCGCCGAGGGCTCGGCCGGGACGGCACAGGCAACGCCGCTCGGGGGCCTGATTCGCGCCATCGACGGCGCGGTGCGCGGCCACCGGAACGCGCGCCTCACGCCGACGATGGTGACAAGAAGCGATGGCGCATCCCGGTTTTGCCGCCCCGGCACGACGGCAAACGGCGCCGGCCGAAGAAAATGCGGCTACAGTTGTGGATCATGCTGCGGCGGGGCAGGGACGGCGTCGGGCTGCGGCGCCGGATCGGCCAGGCGTCCGGGCGAACGGCAGGAGGTGAGCGCATGACCGGTTCGACCACCAGGGACCGTGCCGAGGTCGGGCTCGATCCCGGCTTCCCGAAGGGCAGGCACCACGTCTCGCACGAGCGCGATGCGCGCTGGGACGAGGGGCTCAGGCCCTACTTCAAGTATCGCGACCTGGGCATGGTCGAAGCGACCGGGGGCAGGGTGCGGGCGCACGTCATCGCTCCCACCGGTCCCTGCCAGGGCGAGGGCGATCTCCATCGTCACGTCCTGGACTTCCAGATGGTCTACGTGTTGAAGGGTTGGGCGCGGGTGCACTTCGAGGGCGTCGGCGAGATCCGCATGGAGGAGGGCGCCTGCATGTATCAGGAGCCGGGGATCAGGCACGCGGTCCTCGAGTACTCCGACGACTACACGGTCATCGAGATCACGATCCCGGCCGACTTCGAGACCATCAGCGAGGACGAGCCGAAGGCGGCGGAGTAGAAAAGGAAGTCACGCGCCGGGCAGACGGCGCGCCATCAGGGAGCCAGGGAATGAACCAGCCAAGCTTGATCCAGAGCATCAGCCGCCGCGCCCTTCTCGGCGGCGCCGCGGCGGGCGTCACCATGTTCGGGCCGTTCCGGCACGTGCGCTACCTCAAGGCGCAGGACAGGCCGATCAAGATCGGGCTGGCCCACGACGCCAGCGGACAGTTCGCCAACAGCGGCCAGTCGGAGAAGCGCGGGACGATCATGGCGATCGACGAGGTCAACGCCAACGGCGGCGTGCTCGGGCGCCAGATCGAATACGTCTGGATGGATACCGAGACCACGCCGCAGACCGGGACCCGCGTCGCCGAGCGCATGATCACCCGCGAGAACGTCCACTTCATGATCGGCGCCCTCCAGTCCGGCGTGGCAAACGCGATGTCGCAGGTCTGCCAGAAGTACGGCTGCATCTACTTCAACACCAATTCGAGCTCGCCCAGCGAGGCCGCAGAGAACTGTCACCGCGTCAAGTTCGTGTGGGACGGCAACGGCGAGAACTTCAGCCGGGCAGCGGCGAAGAACGCGATCGAGACGTTCGGCAACAAGTGGTTCCTGATCTACAACGACTACGTCTGGGGGCAGGACACCAACGAGGCGACGAAGGAGGTCGCGGCCGAGTACGGCGCGGAGGTCATGGACGAGGTGCCGGTGCCGGTCGGCACCCGCGACTTCTCGCCGATCCTGCTCAGGATCCAGCAGCAGAAGCCCGACGTGGTGGCGGCCGCGGTCGGTGGCGACGACTTCAAGGTGCTGCGCCAGCAGGTCAACGACATGGGCCTCGGGCGGGACCCCGCCTGGCTCAACAACCAGCAGGACTGGCCGGACATCTACGGGCTCGGGAGCGACGCCGCGTTCGGCGTCTTCGGCACGACCTGGTACCACTATCTCGACCGGCCGGGCGTGGCCGATCTCGTCGCGCGCTACAAGGAGGCCTACCCGACCACCCGGATCGACGTGCCGGGCAACGTCTTCTACAACGGCTACTATGCCATGCGCGAGCTGCTGCGTGTGGTCGAGGAGGTCGGCAACACCGACAACATGCAGATCATCAAGGCGCTCGAAGGCCGCACGATGAGCGCCGAGGACCGCATGCAGCACCACGACGCGGTGATCGACCCGGACTCGCACCACGTCCAGCAGACGATCTACCTCGCGACCGGCAACGACGCGCCCAGGGACGAGACCGACTACTTCAAGATCCTGGCCTCCGCCGATCCCGAGTCGGTCCGCGCGAAGGCCGAGGCGGCCTGCCAGCTGGAGAGCTACGAAGACACGCCGAGCTACGACCAGGGCTGATCGCGCGGCCGGGACGGCGCCCCGCGCGGGCGTCGTCCCCCCAACGCACTGGCACCCGCCCGATGGACCTCGTCTTCCAGCTGCCGCCCCACCTCCTGAACGCGGTGGCGCTCGGCCTCCTGTTCGCCCTGGTGGCGCTCGGCTTCATGCTGATCATCGGCGTCATGGAGGTGATCAACCTCGCCCACGGCTCGTTCTTCGCGCTCGGGGCCTACTTCGCGCTCGCCGTCATCGCCCCGGACGGCGGCCTGCCGTTCGCCTTCATGGAACCGTGGTACGCGCTCCCGGCGTGGCCGCGCTACGTCACGGCGCTCCTCGTCGCGCCGGTGCTGGTCGGGATCGTCGGCACCGGGCTGGAGGTCTGCCTCCGGCGCATCTACGGCGCCGATCCCCTCTACGGGCTCCTACTCACGTTCGGCGCGGCCCTGGTCCTGGAAGAGCTGATCCGCCTGGTCTGGGGCTCGAGCGAATACTACATCCCCGTGCCACGCGAGATCAGCGGCGGCTTCATCCTGGACGACCTGATCTACTCGACCTACCGGATCTATGCCGCCGCGTTCGCGCTGGCCATGATCGGGCTGCTGTGGCTGTTCCTCAACCGGACGCCCTATGGCGCGGTGATCAAGGCGGGCGCGCACGACAGCGAGATGGTCCGCGCGCTCGGCTACAACCTC
>DASUSF010000089.1:0-8971 GCA_036375275.1 Geminicoccaceae bacterium
ACCAGGTCGTACTCGACCCGGTCGCCCTCGTTCAGGTTGTCGAGCCCGGCACGCTCGACGGCCGAGATGTGCACGAAAACGTCCGCAGCACCACCCTCGGGCTGGATGAACCCATATCCCTTGGCGGCGTTGAACCACTTCACAGTTCCGGTATTCAAGAACTTGACCTCGAGTCTAGATGCACGCCGAGCGACATGCCGCAGCGTGAGGCAGTCTCAGCGCGTCGGGAAAGCAGCAGGCGACGCCGGATAGCGAAGCAGTGACTCCCACCAGCGACGCAAAAACTGGCTGACTGATAGATAGGGCGCCGGGGCAGCCATCGCAAGACGGATCCGGGCCAGGATCGGCCGACGGCCCCGCGCGGATCGGCGGGTGACGGGATGTGGGCGGGTTGCCTGCGTCGGCCGTCGCTTCCCGGGCGGATCCCCTTATGATGCGGCCCCGAGGGAGCAGCGCGCCTCCATGGACCGCTCGATCTTCTGCTGCATCCGGCGGCACGGCCCGCATCCGGAGATCCCGACCGCTACGCCGCCCGTGGGCCTGCTGCCGTTCCGCGAGGCGATTCTCGGGATGGCGAGGCCGGTCATCGGCGTTGCACTCTCGAACTCCCGGCATTCCAGAGGGCACGGCCTGCAGGTCCATGATCGAAATCAAGCAGAAGGCGGCATCAGGGCGGCCCGCGCCCGCGGCCGCGGTTCCCGATGCGTACCGGCCCCTCCTGGACAAGCGGGTCCTGGTGACCGGCGCGGCGGGCTTCATCGGCGGCGCCCTGTTGCGGCGGCTGGCGGGGTACGGGTGCGAGGTGATAGGCACTGTCCTCCACCCGCATGAGGCCGAGGCCCTCCGCGCCCGATCCGGTGCCGCCGAGGTCCTCGATCTGGCGAGCGACGAACCCTTCGAGGGGGTCCTCTGCGACGTCGACGTCGTCTTTCACGTCGCCGCCATGTTTCAGGAGACCGAGCACGGCCAAGCGATGTATCGCAAGGTCAATGCCGACGGCGCGCTCAAGCTGTGCCGGGCCGCCGCGCAGGCCGGGGTCGAGCGGTTCGTGCATTGCAGCACGGTCGGCGTGCACGGCGACGTCAAGGAGGTGCCGTGCAAGGAAACCAGCCCGTTCAACCCCATGGACGACTACCATCGGACGAAGCTCGCCGGCGAGCTCGCGATCCTGGACTTCGCCCGCACCCTCCCGCCCGACGGCATGGTGGTGACGGTCAACCGCCCGGCGATGGTCTACGGCCCCGGCGACATGCGCATGCTCAAGCTGTTCAGGTCGATCCTGAACCGCAGGTTCTACATGGTGGGTTCCGGCGAAATCCTCGCGCATCCCGGCTACATCGACGACCAGATCGACAGTCTCCTGCTGTGCGCCATCGCGCCGCGCGAGAACGTCCATCGCGAGGCCTTCAACATCGCTTCGGGTAAGCCGATCACCCTCAATCAGTTGGCCGGGACGGTCGCCGAGGCCGGCGGCGTAACACTGCCACGGATCCACGTTCCGGTATTTCCGGTGTGGCTCGCCGGCCTGCTCTGCGAACTCGCGTGCGCGCCTTTCGGGGTGCGTCCGCCCCTGTTCCGTCGCCGGGTGGGCTTCTTCACCCACAACCGCGCCTTCGACCTTTCCAAGGCGAGGTCGAGGCTCGGCTACCAGTCGCGCTGGGACCATCGCGCGGGCATCGCCGAGACGATCCGCTGGTACCGGGAGCGGAAGCTGGTCTGAGCGCCGTCCGCCGGCGCCGACGGCGGCTCCGCTCCTGCCGGCCACAGAAGCCCGGCTCGCTGCGGCCGGCCGGACGGGACGGCGGCATCGTCGGCCGTCGCTTCCCCGGACAAATCCCGTTATGATGCGTTGCGAAGGGGCAGCGGCGCGACTTCATGGATCGCTCGATCTTTCGATACATCCTGCGGCACAGCCTGCGTCCGCAGATCCTGATCCTGGTGCTGACCCTCGGGTCGTTCCCGTTCCTCTACGCGACCCTCGAGCTGCCCAAGCTGATCATCAACGACGCGCTGTCGACCCGCGGGCTGCGCGAGATCGCGGGCGTCGAGGTCGGCCAGGTCCACTACCTGTTCGTCCTGTGCGGCCTGTTCCTGGTCCTGGTCCTGATCAACGGCGCCTTCAAGTACGTGATCAACGTCTACGTCGGGATCACCGGCGAGCGGATGCTGCGGCGGCTGCGCTACGAGCTGTACTCGCGGATCATGCGCTTCCCGCTGCCCCACTTCCGGCGGGTGTCCTCGGGCGAGCTGACGACGATGATCACCGCCGAGGTCGAGCCGCTCGGCGGCTTCATGGGCGACGCCTTCTCCCTGCCCCTCTACCAGGGCGGCCAGCTGCTCACGATCCTCGTGTTCATGTTCGTCCAGGACCCGATCATGGGCCTCGCGGCGGTCGTGCTCTATCCGATCCAGGTCTACATCGTGCCCAAGCTGCAGCGGCAGGTGAACGCGCTCGGCAAGCAGCGGGTCCGCCAGGTGCGCCGGCTCTCGGAGCGGGTCAGCGAGACCGTCGGCGGCGTGCGCGATCTGCGCGCCAACGATGCCACGGTGTTCGAGCGGACCCGGTTCGGCCGCGAGCTCGGCGTCGTCTTCGACATCCGCTACCAGATCTATAAGAAGAAGTTCTTCATCAAGTTCTTCAACAACTTCCTGGCGCAGCTCGGCCCCTTCTTCTTCTTCTCGATCGGCGGCTACCTGGTGATCATGGGCGATCTGACCCTCGGCGCGCTGGTCGCCGCGCTGACCGCGCACGAGAAGCTGTACGCGCCGTGGAAGGAGCTGCTCAGCTACTACCAGCTGATGTCGGACGCGCAGATCAAGTACGAGGTGGTGGTCGCGCAGTTCGACCCGCAGCGGCTCCGCCCCGAGAACCTGCAGACCGACGATCCGGACGGCGACGTCGACTTCCGCGGCCCGCTCCGGGCGCTCAACCTCACCGTCGTCACCGACGAGAACGAGACCGTGCTCGACAGCACCGGCTTCCAGGTCGACCTGCCGGCGCGGATCGCGATCATCGGCCCGGCGGGCAGCGGCAAGGAGGAGCTCACGCTCGTCCTCGGCAACCTCCTCGAGCCCGATGCCGGCAGGATCCTGATCAACGACCACGAGCTCCAGAAGATGTGCGAGGCGATCACCGGCCGCCGCATGACCTATGTCGGCTACCCGGCGCAGATCTTCCGCGGGACGGTCGCCGACAACCTGTTCTTCGGGCTCAAGCACCGGCCGCTCACGGCGCCCGAGCGCGACCCCGCCGCCAAGGAGGTGTTCGAGCGCGAGCGTCACGAGGCGAGGCGGTCCGGCAACCCGGACTTCGATCTCGACGCCGACTGGATCGACTACCGCGCCGCCGGGCTCGACGGGCCCGACGCCATCGCGAGCGCGGCCACGAAGGTCCTGGGCAAGGTTCATCTCGACCGGGACGTCTACCAGATGGGGCTCCGCGGCACGGTCGATCCGGACCGGCACCCCGGGCTCGCCGAGCGCGTGCTCGAGGCGCGCCGGGCGCTGCGCACGCGGCTCCAGGACCCGCGGCTCGGCCGGCTGGTCGAGACCTGGGACCCCAACCGCTACAACACCAACGCGACGCTCGCCGAAAACCTGCTGTTCGGCACGCCGATCGGCGAGGAGCTCGATCCCGAGCATCTCGCCGCCCATCCCTACGTCGTCGAGGTGATCGGCCGCTCGGGCCTCAGGCACGCCCTGCTCGATGTCGGCCTCCGACTGGCCGGGACGATGGTCGAGCTGTTCGCCGATCTGCCGCCCGACCACGAGTACTTCCGCCAGTTCAGCTTCATCAGCGCGGACGAGCTGCCCGAGTTCCGTGCCCTGGTGGGGCAGGCCGACCCGCAGCGGTTGAGCACGCTGAGCCCCGACCGGCAGGAGCGGCTGATCTCCCTCACCTTCAAGCTGATCCCCGCCCGCCACCGCCTCGGCCTGGTCGAGGAGGACCTGCAGGCGAAGCTGCTCGAGGCCCGCCACCGGTTCCGCGAGATGCTCCCGGAGGGGCTCCAGGCGGCGATCGCCTTCTTCGACCCGGACCGCTACAACGCGGCCGCCTCGCTCCAGGACAACGTGCTGTTCGGCAAGGTCGCCTACGGCCAGGCCCAGGCAGCCGAGCGGATCAGCGATCTGTTGAGCGAGGTGCTCGACGAGCTCGACCTCCACGACCGGGTGATCGAGGTCGGGCTCCAGGCCCAGACCGGGGTCGGCGGCAGCCGCCTGTCGCTCGGGCAGCGCCAGAAGCTCGCCCTTGCGCGCGCCCTGCTCAAGCGCCCGGAGGTGCTGATCCTGTACGACGCCATCGGCCCGCTCGATCCGCACGAGCAGAGCGAGATCCGGGAGATGCTGCTGGCCGAGTTCGAGAACCGGACCCTGATCTGGGCGCTCACCCGGAGCGAGGAGGCCGAGCCGTTCGACCGCGTCCTGGTCATGCGCGGCGGGCGGATCGTCGAGCAGGGGCGCTACAATGAGCTCGGTGGCGGCACGCTGGCGGCGGCGGAATAGGGCGGGAGGGGGCGATGAGTCTCAGCAAGGACGTCGAAGTGCTGCGCAGCATCCCGCTGTTCGCCAAGATCGAGCCGGCCAAGCTGAAGCTGCTCGCGTTCACCAGCGAGCGGCTGAGCTTCATGTCCGGGGACGAGCTGTGCCGGCAGGGCGACGTCGGCGATGCCGCCTACATCATCCTGAACGGCGACGCGGACGTCATGGTCAACACGCCGGCCGGCCCGGTCCGTGTGGCCAGCGTCGGTCGCAACGACATCATCGGCGAGATCGCCATCCTCTGCGACGTGCCCCGCACCGCGACCGTGGTCGCCCGCGCGGACCTCGAGACGCTCCGCATCTCCAAGGACCACTTCTTCCAGATGGTCAAGCAGTTCCCGCAGATCGGGCTCGAGGTCATGCACGAGCTCGCCTCCCGCCTGCACCACACCACCCAGTCGCTGAGCGCCGCCAAGGCCCGGCTCAACCAGCTCGAGAAGGTCGTCGACGGCGACGCCTCGTGACCCTGCAGGCGACGGATCGTTCATGAGCTGGCCGCGGCATCCCGGGCCGGTCATCGACTGGCTGATCGGCGACGCGCGCACCATCACCGACGGCGCCGGCGTGCTCGCCGGCCTGGCCGCGCGCCTAGTCGAGGCCGGCCTGCCCCTCGCCCGCGCGTCGCTCCACTTCCGGCCCCTGCACCCTCAGCTCTACGGCATGGGCTTCTACTGGCGGCGAGGCGCGGCGGGCATAGAGACTACCCGCGCCGAGCACGGCGTCGAGCAGACGAACACCTTCCTGGACAGCCCGATGCGCGCCCTGATCGAGGGCGCGGCCGCGGTCCGTCAGCGACTCGACCTGCCGGACGCCGACCTCCCGGCGCCGCTGTTCGAGGAGCTCCGCGCGCAGGGCCTGAGCGACTACGTGGCGCTCCCGATCCGCTTCGGCGACGGCAGGATCCAGGGCACCACCTGGGCAGCCGACCGCCCGGGCGGCTTCAGCACCGCCGAGCTCGACCGGATCGAGGACCTGCTGCCGCTCTACGGGCTGCTCCTCGAGGCGTGCTTCGCGCGGACGTCGGCCGCCATCCTGCTCGACACCTACGTCGGCCACAACGCGGGCGAGCGCATCCTCAGCGGCCAGATCCGGCGCGGCCTCGGCGAGACCGTCCGGGCCGCGATCTGGTTCTGCGACCTGCGCGGGTTCACCGCGCTCAGCGAGCACGTGCCGCGCGACGCCCTGCTCCGGCTGCTCAACGACTACTTCGACGTTATGGCCGGCGCCGTCGAGTCGCACGGCGGCGAGATCCTGAAGTTCATGGGCGACGGCATGCTCGCGATGTTCCCGCTCCAGACCGACGCGGCCTGCTGGCGGGCGGTGCAGGCGGCGATCGAGGCGCGGGCCGGCATGGCGGAGCTGAACCGCCGCCGTGCCGCGGCAGGCGAGGCGCCGCTCGGCTTCGGCATCGCGCTCCACGCCGGCGAGGTCATGTACGGCAACATCGGCTCGCGCGCCCGGCTCGACTTCACGGTGCTCGGTCCTGCGGTCAACCTCACGGCGCGGATCGAAGGGCTGTCGCGCACGCTCGGCCACGACGTCCTGGTCTCGGACCGCTTCGCCGGGTACTGCGCCAGCAGCTTCCGCCCGCTCGGCCGGCACCGCCTGCCCGGGATCGACCGCGAGGTCGAGCTGTTCACCCTCAAAGATCAGGAATGAGCCCGCTGCGGCGCCTCGCCCGGGGCCTGGGGTACGACCTCGTGCCGCTCCGGAAGGCGAAGGATCCGGCGCGTCAGCTCGATGTCGTCCTCGCGCGGGCGGGGATCACGGTCGTCCTCGACGTCGGCGCCAACACCGGGCAGTACGCGCGCCGGCTCCGGGCGGGGGGCTACGCCGGGCGGATCGTGTCCTTCGAGCCGCTCGAGGGGGCGCACGCCGCTCTGCTCGCGGCGGCCAAGGCGGATCCGCGCTGGGAGATCGCGCCGCGCACCGCGCTCGGCGCCGGGGACGGGCTGGTCGAGATCGAGGTCGCGGCGGAGTCCGACATGAGCTCGATCCTGCCGCAGAACGAGCTGCTGCGCCGCATCTCGCCGACCTCGCGGGTGACCGCTCGGGAGCAGGTCGCCATCGCCCGGCTCGACGACCTGGCGCTCCGCTACCTCGGCGCCGATGACCGGGCGTTCCTCAAGGTCGATGTGCAGGGCTACGAGGCTCAGGTGCTCGATGGCGCCTGGGACCTGCTGCCGAGGCTGTCGGGCATCCAGCTCGAGCTTTCGCTGGTCCCGCTCTACGAGGGCGAGACGGGCTTCCGGGAGATGCTGGACAGGATGGCGGGGCTCGGCTTCGAGCCCCACCTGATCCTGCCCGGCTACTTCGAGCGGAAGATCGCCCGCCAGCTCCAGGTCGACGTCGTCTTCATGCCGTCCGGCGGCTCCGGCGACGCTCCAGGAGGCCGCCTGGATGGCCGGACGCTGCCTAGATCTGACTGATCCGGCTCTCGCGGGCCCAGACCCGGAGCTTCCGGCAGGTCGCGACGAACGGGGCCGCATCGTCCGCCGAGCGGAGCGGGATCACGCCGTCGTCCCGATCGTCGAACACGGCGGCCTTCTTGAGCAGCGGCTCCGCGGCCGCGGTGTAGCCGATGAACTTGAGGTGGGCGAAGGCGTCGGCGACGAAGTCGCGCGCGGTCGGCTCCTTCGCCAGAAGCTCCGCGCCCGCCGCGGAAGGCAGCAGGACCACGGCGTCGAACAGGACCGAGGGTCCGCCGTCGATCTTCTCGTCGGCCTCGATCCAGGTGCCGTCGCTGGCCTCCACGCCGCCCACCATCGGCGCCACGAACTTCAGCATCGCGCCCTCCTTCTCGAGCGCCCGCCGCAGCGCCTTGAGCAGGTCGGCGTCGGCGCCGTCGGTCACCAGCGCCCCGACTTTGCGGCCGCGAAACGACTCCGGCCCGTTGAGGATGATGCTGAGCGCGGGCGACGCCTTGAGCTCCATCCGGGTCGGCCGCGCCGCGGGCGCCGGCTCGGGCAGCTCCTTGAGTCGGAGCCCCCGGGCGACCCTCCGGCCGAGCGCCTCGTCGATGTTCAGCAGGTGCGAGACCATGCGGGCACGGATCGCGGTCGTCTCGACCTTGCTGAGCTCGAAGGTCAGCGCCGCCGCGATGTGGGCCTGCTCGGGCTCGGTCTGGCTGATGTAGAACTGCCGGGCCTGGCTGTAATGGTCGGCGAAGCTCTCGGCCCGGACCCGAAGCTTGGGACCGGCCTCCGGGCTCGGGAAGTGCCGGAAGCCCTTTTCCCTCGACTCGCGCGGGCCCTCGCCGAACGAGTTCGGCTGGTACATGGCGCGTCCCTTCGGCACCGTCATCCGCATGTGCCCGTCCTGCTGGAAGTTGTGGATCGGGCAGCCGCGCGGACTGTTGACCGGGATCTCGTGGAAGTTCGGGGAGCCCAGCCGCTTCAGCTGGGTGTCCAGGTAGGAGAAGTTCCGGCCCTGGAGCAGCGGGTCGTTGGTGAAGTCGATGCCCGGCACGATGTTCTGGGTGCAGAAGGCCACCTGCTCGGTCTCGGCGAAGAAGTTGTCGACCACGCGGTCGAGCACGAGGCGCCCGACCCGGCGGACCGGCAGATCCTCTTCGGGGATGATCTTGGTGGCGTCTAGGACGTCGAAGTCGAACCGGTTGGCGAAGTCCTCGTCGAACAGCTGCAGGCCGAGCTCCCACTCCGGGTAGTCGCCCATCTGGATCGCGTCCCAGAGGTCGCGGCGGTGGAAGTCGGGGTCGGCACCGTTCAGCTTGAGCGCCTCGTTCCAGGCCACCGACTGCATGCCGAGCTTGGGCTTCCAGTGGAACTTGACGAAGGTCGACCGTCCTTCCGCGTTGACGAAGCGGAAGGTGTGGACGCCGAAGCCCTCCATGAAGCGGAACGAGCGTGGGATCGTCCGGTCCGACATGATCCACATCACCATCGCCATGCTCTCGGGCGTCAGCGAGATGAAGTCCCAGAAGGTGTCGTGCGCGGTCTGGGCCTGCGGGAACCCGCGGTCGGGCTCCTGCTTGGCGGCGTGAATCAGGTCCGGGAACTTGATCGCATCCTGGATGAAGAAGATCGGGATGTTGTTGCCGACGAGGTCCCAGTTGCCCTCCTTGGTGTAGAACTTGACGGCGAAGCCGCGCACGTCCCGGGCGACGTCGGCCGAGCCCTTGTTGCCGGCGACGGTCGAGAAGCGGACGAACACCTCGGTCTTCTCGCCCTTCCGCTGGAACAGGTCGGCCCGGGTGATGTCGCTCAAGGACTCGTAGGTCTCGAAGTAGCCGTGCGCGCCCATCCCCCTGGCGTGCACGACGCGCTCGGGGATCCGCTCGTGGTCGAAGTGGAACAGCTTCTCCCGGAAGTGGAAGTCCTCGAGCGTCGTCGGGCCGCGCTCGCCGACCTTGAGGGAGTTCTGGTCGTCGGCGACGGGGATCCCCTGGTTGGTGGTCAGCACCGGGGACCGG
>DASUSF010000090.1:0-3928 GCA_036375275.1 Geminicoccaceae bacterium
CGAACGCCTTCCGCGCCAGTCCGGCCAGCGTGGCGCCGATCAGGCCCGCGACACCTCTTCAGGGCACGCCGGCGTGGCGCGCGAGGCCCCGCTTCTCGAAGAACCGCTGGTGGTACTCCTCGGCCCGCCAGAAGGGACCGGCCGGAACGATCTCGGTCACCACCGGCCGGCGGTGGCGGCCGGACGCTTCGAGCGCCTGCTTGGCGGCCCTGGCGGTCTCGGCCTGCGCATCGTCGTGGGCGAAGATCGCCGAGCGGTACTGGCTGCCGACGTCCGGCCCCTGACGATTGAGCTGGGTCGGGTCGTGGGCGCTGAAGAAGACGTCGAGCAGCTCCTCGTAGCTCACCTTCTCCGGGTCGTAGGTGACGTCGACCGCCTCGGCGTGGCCGGTCCGGCCGCCGCACACCTCCTCGTAGGTCGGCTCCTCCTTGTGGCCGCCGGTGTAGCCGACCGCGACGTCGGACACGCCGGGCACCCGCCGGAAGGTCGTCTCGACGCCCCAGAAGCAGCCCGCCCCGAAGGTCGCCTTCGCCATCTCGATCCTCCTCGCCTCGATCCGCCCGCCAGCGCACCATGCTATGGCGAAAGCGGCGCGGCGGTCCCTGCCCGCGCCCCGCCGCCTTTGCCAAGCTGGATCCGGCTGCCACGACGTCAAGGGAGGACACCCTCATGCTCATGAGCGCAGCCCGCTTCGGACTGGTCGTCGGCGCGCTGCTCGCGGCCGTTCCGGCGCTCGCCCAGGAGGCGGGGCCCGCCGCCGGCCCGCCCCGGCTGTTGAAGGGCTCGGCGATCAAGCCCGCCGTCGCCGAACCTGCGGACCTCGAGCGCGCCGCACCCGGCTTCCAGGTCGCGGCCGGCGAGGATCTCTGGCTGATCGATGCCGAGGCCGGCGAGCTGATCGCCTGCCGCCTGCTCAACACCTCGACCGTCGGCGAGCGGGTGATCCGCTGCTTCGCCGACCGGCTGCCCCGGCGCCTGCGCAACTAGGCCCGGGCGCGCCGGCACGCAGGGGACCGCCGCGCCCGGGCCGGAGGCGGTTGATCAGAGGTTGGCGGGATCCACGAACCAGGGACCCGCCGCGCTGCCGGCGTGGAGCGTGAACGGACTCAGGCCGAACTGGAAGAACAGGCTGTTGAAGTCCGCGTCACAGACGCCGAAGCCGGGCCGGCACGGCGGTCGCTGCACCGCGATCCGGCCGGCCAGGATGTGCTCGTTGAACGTGCCGCTGACGTCGATCGTCGGGTCACCGAGGGTGAACGGCGCGCCGACCGCCGAGCGGCTGCTGCCGTCGGACATCTCGACCCGCACCACCGGACGATAGCGCTGATCGTCCGGCAGGCCGTCGAAGCGGGCGGACCAGGCGTCGGTGCCGGTGGCCGGCCGCTCCGCCTGGGGCGCGGTGCCGTCGAGGCGGACGAACACTTCCGCGATCTCCACATCGCCCGTGATGGTTCCGGAGACGGTGGCGCTCGATCCGTCCAGAGCGACCGGTTCGAAGCCGATCCGGACGGCCGGGCCGGCGGCGCGCGGGTTGGCCTCGAAGAACGCCCAGAGCAGGTCCGTGGCGCTCGGCCCGGTCGGGTCCGCGAACTGACCGGCCTCGTCGCCGATCCAGGCGTGCGACTTCACGAACGCCGGGCCGTCGTAGAAGACCGTCTCGACCACGGTCCGTCCGGCGCCGTCCCGGAACGCGCTGTGCCGGCAGGGGACGCCTTCCCGGGTGCAGTCCCGCTCCTCGGCATCGGTCGAGGCGCCGTGCTGCCCGATCCAGACGTCGCGGATGTTCTGCCCATTCCGGAACGGCACCGTGCGGTCGTTGGTCGAGTGGATGACCATCATCGGGACCAGCCGCTGCTCCTCCGGGCGGGTCTGCTCGGCGCTGAGCGAGGCGATGAGCTCGCTCACCCCCTTGTGGCGGAGCCCCTCCAGGAAGCAGGCGCCGGACACCGCGCACGCGGTCTCGTCGTAGGGCAGCCCCGCGACCGATCCGGCGGCCGCGATGTCCTCGCTGTAGGCGACCGCCATGACCACCGCCATCGCGGCGCCGGAGGACAGGCCGACGACGTAGCGGCGCTCGGGATCGATCGGGAGGTCGGCCTCGACCTCGGCGAGGATTCGCCGGAGGTCGCCTGGCTCGCCGCGCCCCTCGTGCTGGTGCTGGTCGAACCAGAAGCCCCAGCAGTTCGGGCTGCGCTGCTCCGTCGGCGCGAAGCTGGTGACGAACGGGAAGACGGCGACGAAGCCTTCGCGCTCGGCGAGCTCGACGAACCGCGTGTCGTCGATCATGTCGGCCTGGGTCTGCAGGCAGCCGTGCAGGACCATCACCACGGGAACCGGCGCCCCGTCTTCGAGGTCGTCGGGGACGGCAACCGTGTACTCCCGGGCGCGCGAGCCCGGCTCGCTCGAGGCGGCCAGGGTCCGCTCGAGAAGGGTCGCGGCGGATGCGGGATCGACCTGCCAGAATTGGGTCAGGGTGGCCGCGGCGACCCCGGCAATCAGCGTCAGGCGCAGCATGGCTGGAATCTCCTCGCCCGTGGCATCGGCCATCGGGCGTTCGCGGATCGGTTCACCGCCATTCTCGCTGCATCGCAGCATCCCGTCTGTGATGCGGGCCACAGCCGGAGTCAGGAGGTGCGGCGTGCGCGCTTCCGGCTGACCGAAGCGTGCCCGCCCGCTAGAGTCGGGAGACCGGCGGGACGTGCGGACGTCGCATCCGGCCAGCAGGTCGAAGGGGGAGGCGAGGATGAGCAGGATCGAGCGGGTCGAGGTGCACGGCTTCGGGTTCGAGGTCGAGAACCTCGGGCTCGGCAGCCACAGCGCCGCAGGCGTCGGCAACGTCGAGCACGTGCGCGGCAGCGCGCTCGAGCGTGGCGCCGGCAGGCTCAAGCTTGGCCGCTACGCCGTCAGGATCCTGACCGACGATGGCCTGGAGGGCGCCTACGTCACCCACTGGGTCGGGACGCCCGCGGCGATGGCGCAGACCTGCATGCTGGCGCCGCACCTGATCGGGCGCGATCCCGAGGCGCGCGAAGCGATCTACGACGACCTGAAGCGGGAGCTCCGCGCCTTCGACCACATGGGCCACGGCGCGCTCGACATCGCGCTCTGGGACCTCGCGGGCAAGAAGTACGGGACCTCGGTGGCGCGGCTGCTCGGCGCGTTCCGCGAGCGCCTCCCGACCTACGCCAGCACCTACCACGGCCAGGAGCAGGGCGGCGGGCTCGACAGCCCCGGCGCCTACGCCGACTTCGCCGTCGCCTGCAGGGAGCAGGGCTTCCGGGGCTTCAAGATCCACGGCTGGCACGACGGCGACCGCAGGCGCGAGGCGGCCAACCTGCTCGGGGTGCGGAAGGCCGTGGGCGACGACATGGACCTGATGATCGACCCCGCGTGCGAGCTCAGGACCTTCATGGACGCGCTCTACGTCGGTCGCGCCTGCGACGAGGCGAACTACTTCTGGTACGAGGACCCGTACCGCGACGCCGGCGTCTCGGCCTTCGGCCAGCAGCGCCTGCGCGAGAAGCTCAAGACCCCGATCCTGGTCAGCGAGCACGTCCGCGGGCTCGAGCAGAAGGCGTCGTTCCTGGTCCAGGGCGGCTGCGACATGATCCACGCCGACCCCGAATACGACATGGGCATCACCGGCGCGATCAAGATCGCCCACCTGTGCGAGGCGCTCGGCCTCGACGTCCAGATGCACGCCTGCGGCCCCGCCCACCGGGCGGTCGTCGCCAGCCTCCGGAACACCCACTACTACGAGCTCGCCCTGGTCGGCCCGGACATGCCGAACGCGGTGCCGCCGGTCTACACCTGCGGCTACTCGGACCAGGATGTCGCCCGATTTGTCCCGATCGCGGCACGTCCGTCTGAGGCTGCTGACCGGCCGGCCCGACTGGACGCTGCCGGCGCTCGCCGCGGCAGGCACGCC
>DASUSF010000091.1:0-3672 GCA_036375275.1 Geminicoccaceae bacterium
GGCAAGCCGGTCAAGGCGCTGACCGAGGGGCTGACCAAGTCCGGCGGGCGGAACAATCTCGGCCGCACAACGGTCTGGCACCGCGGTGGCGGGCACAAGCGGCGCTACCGGCTGGTCGACTTCAAGCGGCGCAAGTTCGACATCCCGGCGACGGTCGAGCGCCTGGAGTACGACCCGAACCGGACCGCGTTCATCGCCCTGATCAAGTACGACGATGGCGAGCTCGCCTACATCCTGGCGCCGCAGCGGCTCAAGGCGGGCGACCGCGTGATCGCGGACCACCGGGTCGACGTGAAGCCGGGCAACGCCGCGCCGCTCAGGAACGTGCCGGTCGGGACGATCGTGCACAACGTCGAGCTGAAGCCCGGCAAGGGCGGGCAGATCGCGCGCTCGGCCGGGACCTACGCGCAACTGGTCGGACGCGACGGCGACTACGCCCAGATCCGGCTGATGAGCGGCGAGATCCGCAAGGTCCGCCAGGAGTGCAAGGCCTCGATCGGGGCGGTGTCCAACCCGGACAACCAGAACACCAACCTCGGCAAGGCGGGGCGCAAGCGCTGGCTCGGCCGGCGCCCGACGGTGCGGGGCGTGGCGATGAACCCGGTCGACCACCCGCACGGCGGCGGCGAGGGCCGGACCTCGGGCGGCCGGCACCCGGTGACGCCGTGGGGCAAGCCGACCAAGGGCCGGCGGACCCGGCAGAACAAGAAGACCCAGGGCCTGATCGTGCGCTCGCGCCACGTGGCCAAGAAGCGAGGAGGCTGAGCGCATGTCCCGCTCGGTTTGGAAAGGCCCGTTCGTCGACGGCTATCTGCTCGCCAAGGCGGAGAAGGCGCGCGGCTCCAGCCGCAACGAGATCATCCGGACCTGGTCCAGGCGGTCGACCATCGTGCCGGAGTTCGTCGGCCTGACCTTCGCCGTCTACAACGGCCAGAAGTTCCTGCCGGTGTACGTCACCGAGAACATGGTAGGGCACAAGCTCGGCGAGTTCTCGCCGACCCGGACCTACCACGGCCACGGCGCCGACAAGAAAGCCAAGCGGCGCTAGGGGGAGGCAGGAGATGAGCAAGCCGAAGCGCGCGCGCGACCTCGCCGAGACCCAGGCGATGGCGACCGGGACCATGATCCGGAGCAGCCCGCAGAAGCTCAACCTGGTGGCCGAGCTGATCCGCGGCATGGCCGCGGACCAGGCGATCAACCAGCTGACCTTCAGCCGCCGGCGCGTCGCCGGCGAGGTCAAGAAGGTGCTGATGGCGGCGGTGGCGAACGCCGAGAACAACCACGACCTCGACGTCGACCGGCTCGTGGTGCGCGAGGCGACGGTCGGCAAGGCGCTGGTGATGAAGCGGTTCAGGGCCCGGGCCCGGGGTCGGGTCGGGCGGATCAAGAAGCCCTTCTCGCGGCTCCGGATCGTGGTCGAGGAACGGACGGAGGCGGCCTGATGGGACACAAGGTCAACCCGGTCGGGCTGCGGCTCGGCATCAACCGGACATGGGACTCGCGCTGGTTCGCCGACCGCGAGTACGGCGAGCTGCTGCGTGAGGATCTGCAGATCAAGGACTTCCTGCAGAAGCGCCTGAAGCAGGCCGGGATCTCGAAGATCGTGATCGAGCGGCCGGCGAAGAAGGCGCGGGTCTCGATCCACACCGCGCGGCCGGGGGTCGTGATCGGCAAGAAGGGCCAGGAGATCGAGCAGCTCCGCAAGGAGCTCGCGAAGATGACCTCGGGCGACGTGCATCTCAACATCGTCGAGATCAGGAAGCCCGAGATCGACGCCAAGCTGGTGGCCGAGAACATCGCCCAGCAGCTCGAGCGCCGGGTCACCTTCCGGCGCGCGATGAAGCGCGCGGTGCAGTCGGCCATGCGCCTCGGCGCGCAGGGCATCCGGGTGAGCTGCCAGGGCCGGCTCGGCGGCGCCGAGATCGCCCGCGGCGAGTGGTACCGGGAAGGCCGGGTGCCGTTGCACACGCTCCGCGCGGACGTCGACTTCGGCCGCGCGACGGCGTTCACCCCGTACGGCACCAACGGGGTCAAGGTCTGGGTGTTCCGGGGCGAGATCCTCGAGCACGACCCGACCGCGCACGACCGGCGGCTCGCCGAGTCGTCGTCGATCAGGAGCTAGGAGCGGGTCGGATGCTGCAGCCGAAACGGACCAAGTTCCGCAAGCGGCACAAGGGCCGCAACGACGGGCTGACCAAGGCCGGGGCGGAGCTCAACTTCGGCGCCTTCGGGATGAAGGCGACCACCAACGCGCGGATCACGGCGCGGCAGATCGAGGCCGCGAGGCGGGCGATCACCCGCCACCTGAAGCGCGTCGGGCGGGTCTGGATCCGGATCTTCCCCGACCAGCCGGTGAGCAAGAAGCCGGCCGAGGTGCGGATGGGCAAGGGCAAGGGCTCGGTCGAGTACTGGGTGGCGCCGGTCAAGGCGGGGCGGATCATGTTCGAGATCGACGGCGTGCCGCCGGGTCTGGCCGAGGAGGCGATCCGGCGAGGCGCCGCGAAGCTGCCGGTCAAGACGCGCTTCGTGGCGCGACCCGGCGAGGAGGCGGTGCAGCAGTGATGGCCAAGGCGGCGGAATACCGGAGCCGGAGCGGCGAGCAGCTGAGCGATCAGCTGATCCAGCTCAAGAAGGAGCAGTTCAACCTGCGCTTCCAGCGGGCGTCCGGCCAGCTGGAGAACACGGCGCGGATTCGCGAGGTGCGGCGCGAGATCGCCCGGATCAAGACGGTCCTCGGCGAGACGCGGCGCGCGTCGGGAGGGGCATGATGCCGAAGCGGGTCCTGAGCGGGGTCGTGGTCAGCGACAAGATGGACAAGACCATCGTGGTCCGGGTCGACCGCCGCGTGATGCACCCCCTGTACAAGAAGTACATCCGGCAGTCGAAGCGCTACGCGGCGCACGACGAGGACAACCACTGCAAGACCGGCGACCTGGTGCGGATCGAGGAGTGCCGGCCGCTCTCCAGGCGCAAGCGCTGGCGGGTGGTCCAGGAGGCCGGCGCCGGGGCCGGCTGAGCGAAGCTGAAGGACGAGGACCATGATCCAGCCGGAGACCAATCTCGACGTCGCCGACAACTCGGGTGCGCGCCGCGTGCAGTGCATCCGCGTGCTCGGCGGCTCGCACCGGAAGTGGGGCTCGATCGGCGACGTGATCGTGGTCGCGGTCAAGGAGGCGATCCCGCGCGGGCGGGTGAAGAAGGGCGACGTCCACAAGGCTGTGATCGTCCGCACCGCGAAGGAGATCCACCGCCAGGACGGCAGCGCGATCCGCTTCGACCGCAACGCCGCGGTGCTGATCAACGCCCAGGGCGAGCCGATCGGGACCCGCATCTTCGGCCCGGTCACGCGGGAGCTGCGCGCCCGGCGGTTCATGAAGATCATCTCCCTGGCGCCGGAAGTGCTCTGAGGCGCCCCGAGGACGTTCGATGAAGAAGTTCAAGATCAAGAAGGGCGACCGGGTCGTGGTGACGACCGGGCGCGACCGGGGCAAGCAGGGCGAGGTGCTGCGCGTGCTCCGGGACGAGGACCGGCTCGTGGTCCAGGGCGTGAACGTGGTCCGGCGCCACCAGCGCCCCTCGGCGCGGACCCCGGGCGGGATCGTCGAGAAGGAGGCCACCATCCACATTTCGAACGTCGCCCACGTCGATCCGTCGACCGGCCGGCCGACCCGG
>DASUSF010000092.1:0-12650 GCA_036375275.1 Geminicoccaceae bacterium
CACTCCAGCGCCCGCTGCTATGTCGGTCAGGTATGTATCGGGGACGAATGTATCAATCTGATATCATGTCGCAGAAACACACCCGAAGCGACCGGGGCGGGCCGCCCACGCCGCTGGAGGAAGCGCAACAGGATGGCGGCGCGCGTCCCGGCCGCCGGCGCGATCAGCCCGGCGCGGTTTCCTGGGCGTCGGCGACGCGCTCGATCGACCATTCGACCACCCGCTTCACCACCTTGCCGAACGCCTCGTCGAACGCCTGCACGACCGCCTCGACCGAGGTGCCCTCGGCGCGCACCGTGTGCTCGACCGACGTCGCCGCGAGCGACGTCCGCCGCGGCAGGCGCACCAGGCGGGACTGCAGGCGGACCCGGATCAGCGGCGGCTGGTCCGGCTGTCGCTGGTACTCGGCCTGGAACTCCCGGATGTGGGTCAGGAGCGCGTAGTCGGCCCGCACGCCCACGACCTCGCGCCCGAGCACGTCCACCTTGGCGACGTTGTCGAGCGATTCGAGCAGGAGGTTCTGGACCATGACCGGGACGACGTCGATCCAGCTCGCCCCGGCGTAGTACTCGAGCGTGGTCGGGCTCGGGCGGAGCGCGATCCGCGCCGTGTTCAGGCCTGCGGTCGCGGTCGGGACCTCGACCGTCAGCTTGGCGTCGATCTCCGGCAGGCCCTGGGCGAACGTGCTCTTCGGGGTGAGCGAGAACAGCTTGGGCGGCTCACGGTTGGCGAGCTCCAGCGCCGCGCAGCCCGCGACGCCGAAGCAGGCGCCGAGGATCAGCCAGAGCCGCGCGCGCATGAAGCCGATGGTCATTGGGGCTCGAATCCCTTGGTCCCGCTGCCCAGAAAGAAGCCGGCCGGATCCCGCTCGAACTCCTTGGTGATACGCGTCAACGCCGCGATCAGGAGTCTGGTTTCGCCGACCAGCTGCGTGAATTCGTACAACCCCGATCCGGCGAAGTCATCCAGAGGTTGCCGGATGTCGCCGATCATCCCGCTCAGGTCCGCAGCCGCCGCCTCCAGCGCCGTGGCCGCCCCCTGCAGGTCTTCGAGCGTGGTCAGCGTGTCGCTGCTGACCGCGCTGACCTCGCCCTCGACGGTCTGCGCGAGGCGCTTGAGATCGGCCGAGAGCGCGGTCAGCTCGCGCGAGACCTGCGCGACCTCGCCGACCGCGCCGGACGCGTTGCCGACCAGGTTCTCGATCCCTTCGGACTGCCGGGCGAGCGCGCCGGTGAAGGTCTCGACGTTGGCAAGGGTGCGCCCGAAGGCATCGACCGTCTCCTCGTCGAACAGCCGGGCCAGCTGCTCGACCACGTCGACGCCGCGCGCGAGGAGCTCCGGGGTCGATTCGAACACCCGCTCCAGCGCCGACGGCCGGGACGGGATGCGCGGACGCTCCGCCCCCGGCGCGGGCTCGAGCGGCGGGCTCGCGTTGGTCCCGCCGAGCAATTCGACATAGGCGATGCCGGTGATGCCCTGAAGCTCGAGAACCGCCTCGGTGTCCTCCTTGACCGGCGTGCCCGGCTCGAGCTCGACCGTCGCCAGGACCCGCTGCACGTCCTCGGGATCGATCCGGATCCGCCCGACGCGGCCGACCGGAATGCCGCGGTAGCGCACCGGGCTGCCCTCCTGCAACCCGGCCACCGAGCCCTCGAAGACGATCTCGTAGACGTCGAACGCGCGGTTGACGTCGGCCTTGACCAGCCAGACGCTGAAGGCCGCGAGCCCCGCGAGCAGCGCCAGGACGACCGTGCCGACGAGCAGATAGCTGGCTCTGATCTCCAAGATCACGCTCCCCGGGCCGCGGCTGCCGCCTGAACCGAGCGCCCCCGCGGCCCCGCGAAGTACGCGCGCAACCAAGGATGGTCAAGCTCGCGCAATTCCTCAACCGAGCCCACCAGCGCGCGGCGATCGACCAGGGCGGCCACCCGATCCGTGATGCTGAGCAGCGAATCGAGATCGTGGGTCACCATGAGCACGGTGAGCCCGAGGCTCTGCTGCAGGCGCCGGATCAGCCGGTCGAACTCGGCGGCGCCGATCGGGTCGAGCCCGGCGGTCGGCTCGTCCAGGAACAGGATCTCGGGGTCGAGCGCGAGGGCGCGGGCGAGCCCGGCGCGCTTGCGCATGCCGCCGGACAGCTCGGCCGGATACTTGGTCGCCGCGTCCAGGCCGAGCCCGACCAGCTGCAGCTTGAGCCCGGCCAGCTCCTCCATCAGCGCTTCCGGCAGGCGATGACGTTCCCGCAGCGGCGCCTCGACGTTCTCGCAGACGGTGAGCGAGCTGAACAGGGCGCCGTCCTGGAACAGGACGCCCTGGCGCGCCTGCAGGTCGCGCAGCTCGCGGCCGGAGATCTGCTGGATGTCGCGGCCGAGCACCTCGATCGTGCCGCCGCTCGGTCGCTGCAGGCCGAGGATCTCCCGGAGGAGAACGGACTTGCCGGCGCCGGAGCCGCCGACCAAGCCCAGGATCTCGCCCTGCCGGATGTCGAGGTCGAGGCCGTCGTGGATGGTCTGCGTGCCGAAGCGGGTGACCAGCCCGCGCACCCGGATCACCGGCTCGCCGCTCATCCGCTCAGAGGCCGAGGTAGTTGAACAGGATCGAGAACAGGGCGTCGCTCACGATCACCAGGAAGATCGAGACCACGACCGACTGGGTGGTGAGGCGGCCGACGCTCTCGGCGCTGCCGGTGACCCGCAGGCCCTCGTAGCAGCCGACCATGGCGATCAGGAAAGCGAACACCGGCGCCTTGACCACACCGACCCAGAACATGGCCGGGGTGATCGCGCGGTCGAGCTGGGCGACGAACTGCGCGGCCGGGATGTCGAGCACGAAGAGGCACATCAGCCCGCCGCCGAGCAGCGCCATCAGGTCGGCGTAGAACGCGAGCAGCGGGAGCGCCACCATGAGCGCGAGCAGCCGCGGCACGACCAGGATCTCGAGCGGGTCGAGGCCGAGCGTGCGCAGCGCGTCGATCTCCTGGTTGACCTTCATCGTGCCGATCTGCGCGGTGAAGGCGCTGCCCGACCGCCCGGCGACGACGATCGCGGTCAAGAGGATCCCGATCTCGCGCAGCACCGAGACGCCGAGCAGATCGATGGTGAAGATCTCCGCCCCGAAGCGCGCCAGCTGGCCCGCCCCCTGATAGGCCAGCACCACGCCGATCAGGAAGGAGATCAGGCCGACGATCGGCAGCGCGTTCAGGCAGGTCTGCTCGAGGTGGTGGGTGAACGAGGTGAGGCGCAGCCGCCGCGGCCGCACCGCGACGCGGCCGAGGGTCAGCAGCACCTCGCCGTAGAACGACAGCAGGCGCTTGCCCTCGTCGAGCGCGTCGAGCGTGCCCCGGCCGAGCTCGGCCACGACCCGGACCAGCGCGTTGACCTCGACCCGATGGGGTGGCGGCGCGAGCTCGATCCGCCGCACCTCCTCGAGCAGCGGCGCATGGTGCTCGGAGGCGCCCGCGAACGCCACCTCGATCCCGCGGCCGACCAGATCCTGCTCCAGCCGGTGCAGCAGCCAAGCCCCCGCGGTGTCCAGCCGGTTGACCCGGTGGAGGGAGATCGTCGCCCGCTCGACCGCCGTCCCGGCCGCCCGCACCAGCTGGTGCCGCGCGGTCTCGAGCCCGATGAGCGCCGGCAGCGTGAAGTCGCCCGCCGCGAACACGTCGAGCCGCCGCCCGTCGATCTCACCCTCGAGCGTCCCCGGCATCATCCTCGTCCGCGATGGTGAGCGGTGCCCGGGGCGGCGATCACGGATCGGCCAGATGCGGCATCGTCCTGATCTCGGGGCAGGGGCGTCCGCGCAGCGTCAACGGCCGGTCTCCCAAGGCTCGCACGACACCCCGGGTCCAGCGCGCGCGAGCGGGCGATAGCGGGCATGGGCCACGATCACCCCGGCACGCCCGGCGCCAGGGTAGAGGATAAGCTCGAGCGCGCAGTCGTCGAGCGAATACCGCCAGAGCTCCGCCCGCGACTCCCGGCGGCGGAGGGTCGGCGGTCCGAGCCGGGCTTCGAGATCGGCGGGGCCGAGGCCGAGAAAGCCGGCAGCGGCGGGGCTGCCGAGGACGCCGTCAGCCGATCGGACAGGCGTCTGCGCGCCGGCGAGCCCGGTCGTGCCGGGGAGCAGGACCGCGATCAGCAGCGCGAAACCGGCAAGGTCCGCGCGGCGTATCCACCGCCGCCCGGTCATCGCGGCACGGAGAACGAGCGGAACGCTCCTGCGCTCGTGGGAGCGCCGCTGCCGCGCGCCGCTACTCCTCGCTCCGCTCTTCGCCGCCCGTACGCCGCTCGCGGTCCGCGCCGCCGAACAGGGCGGAGCGGCCACCCGACGCGGCCGCGCTCGCGCCGCGCTCGGCCTCGTTGCCGAGCACGCTGATGTTGCCGGCGATCTGGCCGCCGCGCTCCAGCTCGAGCTCGCCGTAGCGGACCGTGCCGGTGAGCTTGCCGCTGCCGCGCACGATCAGGCGGTTGCGCACCGTGAGGTCGCCCTCGTAGACGCCGCTGATGTCCGCCTCCTCGACCTCGCAGCCGCCGGTGAAACGCCCGGAGGACGCGATCTCGAGCGCCAGCGTGTCGTTCAGCGTGACCTCGACCTCACCCTCGACGATCAGGCGGTCGCAGGAGCTGATCTCGCCCGACAGCCGGATGCCCTCGCCGACGATCAGCCGCTTGCCGGCGAAGCGGTCGGGCTCGGACCGGTCCGCGGGCGTGGTGGCCACCGGCTCGGCCATCCCGGCCGCCGCCGCACCGGCGGACTGCTGCCCGCCGCCGCTCGGCCCGGTGGGCAGATCGACCTTCCGACGCGGGAGCTCGGGCTGGGCGGCCGTCTTGGCGGCTCCTTCCCCTCCGCTTCTGCGGAACGTCCCCTCGGCGCCCGCCGCGAGGTCGGTTTCAGAGTCTTTCTTGCGGAACATGGCCACGGAACCCCCAGCCGTTCAGGATCCTGCAGTGATCTCTCAAACAGGATACGTAACTATCGCCGATGCGGCGGCAAAATCCGGTCTCGAACGAATAAACTGCGAATCGAGCCGAGTCAAACCCTTCCAACCCATCCACGCGAAAAACCTACGCCCTACTCTCCGCCGACGGCATCCGCGCCGCTTCCAGGCCCTGGCGCTGCCAGGTTACCACAAGATGAGTCATGAACGCCGTCGCCAACACCGGTGCTATTAAATTGAACAACGGAATCGCCAGCATCATGGCGATCACGACCCCGGCGAGCCAGAGCCGCAGACGCACCTGCCGGCGCGCCGCGACCACGACCCGCGAACCGAGCCGCCGGTGGGCCACCGTCTCGAAATACTCGCGCCCCAGCAGGTAGCCGTTGAGCGCCAGATAGATCAGGATGTTCGGCCCTGGCAGGAGATACAACGGCAGGGCGAGGAGGTTCAAGACAATCCCCACCGCGGCCAGCTTGGCGCTCGAGCGGAGGCTCTCGGCGAAGGGCGCCCCCGGCGCCGCCGGCAGGCCCGGGTAGTGCTTGCGCTCGACCGCGTCGGCGACCTGCTCGGCGAACAGGTTCACGATCAGGATCACGGTCGCCGGGAACAGCAGCCAGGCGAGCAGCACGGTCACGCCCGAGCCGGCGAAGCCGAGCGCCGCGTCGAGCCAGACGATCCCGGTGACGTCGAGCGCGGCGAGCCCGAGGCCGATCAGCAGCACCAGCCCGACGAACGTGCCGATCGCGAGCAGGACGCAGCGCACGACCAGCCGCTGGATCGCGGGATCGGAGAGCTGCTCGAGGGCCAGGACGAGGGCGCGGATCATCGCTCACTCAGCCGCAGAACGTCGGCCGCATATGAGCATCCGGCGCGGGGTTGTAAAGCCGCGCCTTGCCGACCGCCATCGCGGCGGGTACTCAGCCGGCCACGATGGCGCGCACGAAGGAGGTGGACATGACGAAGGACGGCAGCGACCCCGTCCTGCACGTGGTCGGCCTCGGCAACGCCATCGTCGACGTGATCGCCGAGGTCGGCGACGAGCTGATCAGACGTCTCGACCTCCACAAGGGCACGATGCACCTGATCGACCAGGGGCGCATGGACGCTCTCTATGCGGCGATGCCGCCCGGCCTCGAGATGTCGGGCGGGTCCTGCGCCAACAGCATGGCCGCCCTCGCGTCGCTCGGCGCCCGCGCCGGCTACATCGGCAAGGTCCGGGACGACCAGCTCGGCGAGATCTTCGCCCACGACATCCGCGCCGCCGGAGTTGACTTCCGGACCCGGCCGCTCGAGCAGGGGCCGCCGACCGCGCGGTGCCTGGTGTTCGTCACCCCGGACGCGCAGCGGACGATGACGACCTTCCTCGGCGCCTGCGTCGAGCTCGGCCCCGACGACGTCGACGAGGCGCAGATCCGGAGCGCCGGGATCACCTACCTCGAAGGCTACCTCTGGGATCGCCCCGAGGCCAAGGCGGCGTGCCTGAGGGCCGCCGAGTTCGCCCACCGGCACGGGCGCAGGGTCGCGCTGACCCTGTCCGACCCGTTCTGCGTCGAGCGCTGGCACGACGAGTTCGTCGACCTGGTCGAGCACCACGTCGACATCCTGATCGGCAACGAAGCCGAGGTCACCCGGCTGTTCCGGGTCGCCAGCTTCGAGGCGGCGGTCGAGGCCGCGCGGGATCGCTGCCCCGTCGCCGCGCTGACCCGGGGCTCCCGCGGCTCGGTGGTCATCGAGGCCGGAGACGTGGTCGGGATCGAGGCGGCGCCGGTCGCGCGGGTGCTCGATACCACCGGCGCCGGCGATCTCTACGCGGCCGGCCTGCTGATGGGGCTGAGCCACGGCTTCGCCGCGCCGCGCGCCGGGCGTCTCGCGAGCCTCGCCGCGGGCGCGATCCTCGACCAGTACGGAGCCCGCTCGGAACATCCCCTCGCGCCGCTGGTCGAGCGCAGCCGCTCCGGCTGACGACGGCGCGGGTTCTGACGCGGCAGCGGCCTCGGGAGGCGCGCCCGGGTGGCGGACGTGCCGGCTACTGCTCCAGCCAGAAGGTGTCGGGCCGGTAGATCCCGATCTGGGCTCCGGGCTCCCAGTTGAACATCGCCTCTTCCGGCACGTTCCGGAGGTCCTTGCGCGCCACGACCGGCTGCAGGACGCCCCCGATCAGTCCGATCGAGTAGACCTGGTCGCCGTAGATGGCGAGGATCTCGCGCCAGATCTCCGCCCGCTGGTCCTTGTCCTCGGCCCGCCGCCAGGCGTCGAACAGCTCCATCAGCCGCTTGGCCTCGGGCAGGTCGGGCGCCTCGCCGGCCTCGCCGTGGGTCTGGTAGTGCTGGCCCCACATCGGCCATTGGAGCTGGTTCTGATCGGTGGGCACGAACTCGACCGGGGCCATGTCCGCGGTCGGCACGCCGTTCTCGAGCCCGAACCAGATCGCCATCTGGGTCTCGCCGGAAAACACCCGGTTCCTGAACACCTCCCGCTGCGACGGCTTGATGTGGATCCGGATCCCGATGCCGAGCCACATCTCGCGGACCAGCTCCAGGATGTCCGACTGCTCGGTCTCCTCGCCCGCCGTCTCGACCACGAGGTCGAGCGGCCGGCCGTCGGGCAGCTTGCGCACGCCGTCCGCCGTCCGCTCGGTCAGACCCATCTCGTCGAGCAGGGCGTTCGCGCGCTCGGGATCATAGGTCGCCCAGTTGAACCGGAACTCCTCCTCGTACAGCGGGCTCGCCGGCAGGACCGTGTTGTTGCCGCCGATCCCGAGGCCGAAGTACATGATCTGATTGATCTCGTCCCGGTCGACCGCGAGCGACAGGGCGCGGCGGAAGCGGACGTCGCGGAACACTCCGCGCAGCACGTCGTCGGCGACGTTCAGGTTCGGATAGACCGCGAGATGGGCGCCCCGCGCGGTCGGCCACAGGTAGGTCTTGAGCCCGCTCCGCTCCTCGCTGTCCTTGAGAAAGGTGTAGTGCTTGAAGAACAGGCCGCGGAACTGGAGATCCGTTTCGCCGGCGCCGGTCTTGATCGGGATCAGCTTGCTGTCGACCACCTCGAGGATCACCTTGTCGAGGTAGGGCAGCTGGACCCCGTTGGTGTCGACCCGGTGGAAGTACGGGTTGCGCTCGAAGATGAAGCGGGTCGAGGGCGGGGCGGTCACGAGCCGCCAGGGCTGCAGCGTCGGCAGCGCCGGGTCGTCGAACTTGTACATGTCGTCGAACCGGCTGTGCAGCTGGGCCCAGTCGCGCGCCTGCGTCTCGTCGATCATCGCCGCCAGCTCGTCGGGATCCGCGTACTTCTCGTGGTAACGCTTGAGATGGTGGGCCGGCATGTAGATGAAGGTCGGGCGCGCGCCGGCGAGCGCCGGGAGGAAGAACGGGTTGGGCTTCGACCAGCTGTAGCGGACGGTCAGCTCGTCCGGGAAGGTCACCTCGGGCAGCTCGCCCTCGACGTAGAGCGGCGACGGCGGCCCGACCGGATTGAGCTGCTCGTTACTGGCGACGTCCTCCCACCAGTAGCGGAAGTCCTCGCTGGTGAACGGCTCGCCGTCCGACCACTTGTGCCCCTGGCGGAGATGCATGGTGAAGGTCCGCCCGTCCTCGATCTCGACGTCCTTCAGGATGTCCGGGACCAGCTCCAGCTCCTGGTTGTAGGCCACGAGGCGGGCGTAGCCGTACACCACCATCAGCCGGGTGTCGCGCGGCCGGCCGACCAGGGTGGTGAGCGTGCCGCCCTGGTGGCCGATCGCCTTGCCGTTCTCGAACGACACGGTCGCCGGCTCCGCCGGGGGCTCCGCCCACGCCGGGAGCGCGCCCGCGCCGAGCGCGAGGAGGATCAGGGCGAGGCCCTCAGGCAGCGTGAAGGACGGCTTGGACATCGGCTTCCCTGCTCATCCGGACATGATGCTGGCCCCCGACGTCGATCAGCCGGGTCGGCTCGCGCTGGATCGTGAACGGCGCTGGCCACGCTGCGGGATCCGAGGTCCTGCCGGCCATCAGCAGCTCGAAGTCGAGCGGCCTCGCGAGGTCGGGCTCGGGCACCGCCGCGAGCAGCGCCTTGGTGTAGGGGTGGATCGGCCGGGCGAACAGGGTCTCGGCCGGCGCCAGCTCGACGATCCGCCCGGCGCACATCACCGCGATCCGGTGGCAGAGGTACTTCACCACCGCGAGGTTGTGCGAAATGAACAGGTAGGTCAGGCCGAGCTCGGCCTGCAGGTCCTTGAGCAGGTTGAGGATCTGCGCCTGGACCGAGACGTCGAGGGCCGAGACCGGCTCGTCGCAGATCAGCATCTCCGGGCCGAGCGCGAGCGCCCGGGCAATTCCGATCCGCTGCCGCTGGCCGCCCGAGAAGCTGTGCGGGTAGCGCCGGAGGTGCCGGACGTCGAGGCCGACCGCGGACAGCAGCGCCTTGACCCGCGCGCGCCGGCTGTCCTCGTCGCCGAAGCTATGGATCACCATCGGCTCGGCGACGATCTCGGACACCGTCATTCGCGGGTTGAGCGAATGGAAGGGGTCCTGGAACATGTACTGGAGCCGGGTGCGGAAGCGGCCGAGATCGCGACCCTCCAGCGCCAGCACGTCGATCGGAGCGCCCTTGCCCGGATGGAAGGTGACGCTGCCCCGATCCGGCTCGACGGCCCGCATCAGCACCTTTGAGACCGTGGTCTTGCCGCAGCCGCTCTCGCCCACCAGTCCGAAGGATTCGCCGCGGAGGATCGTGAACCCGACGTCGTCGACGGCGAGGATCTCCGCGCCACCGCCGCCGAACCAGCTCGCGTTGCGCGTCCGGTAGGTCTTGCGGAGCGCGCTGACCTCGAGGATCGGGACGCCGCTCGCGCCGGATGCCTCCGCGAGGGGGGTCGCGCCGCCCTCGACGAGCAGCGCCCGGCCCTCGGCCGCGACCTCGCGGAGCGGTGTCAGCCGCTCGGCCCGGTTCATGGCGAGGCGCGGCACGGCGTGCAGGAGGGCCTTCAGGTACGGGTGCTGCGGCCGCGACAGCAGCGCCGTCGTGGTGCCGCTCTCCATCACCCGGCCGCGGTAGAGCACGACCACCTCCTCGGCCATGTTGGCGACTACGCCGAGGTCATGGGTGATGAACAGGATCGCCATCCCGAGCTCGGCCTGGAGATCGCGCATCAGCTTCAGGATCTGGGCCTGGATCGTGACGTCGAGGGCGGTGGTGGGCTCGTCCGCGATCAGCAGCGCGGGCTTGCAGACCAGCGCCATCGCGATCATCGCGCGCTGCCGGAGCCCGCCCGAGAGCTCGAAGGGATAGGTGCGGAATGCGCCGGCCGGATCGGGGAAGCCGACCCGGCGGAGCATCTCGATGGTGCGGGCGCGCCCGGTGTCCCGACGCGCGTCGGTATGCAGGATCAGCGCTTCCGAGATCTGGTCGCCGATCGTGTGCAGAGGCGACAGCGAGCTCATCGGCTCCTGGAAGATGATCGAGATGCGCCCGCCACGGACGCTCCGGCGGATCGGGTGATCGTCCGGATAGCTCGCGAGGTCCACGGCCTCGCCGCTTCCGGCCGGATCGCGGAACAGGATGCGGCCGGCGTTGATCTCGGCGATCGCCGGCAGGATGCCGAGGATCGCCTGCGAGATCACGGACTTGCCCGAGCCGCTCTCGCCGACCAGCGCCACGGTCTTGCCGGGCGGGACGTCGAACGACACGCCACGCACCGCCTCGACCACGCCTTCGTCGGCGAGGAACTGGACCTCGAGGTCCCTCACCTCGAGCAGCGGCGGCGCGCTCACGCCACCTCCCCGAACAGGTCGGGGGCGGCGGCAAGCCGCGCGCCGGGGTGCCCCCGCAGCACCTCCAGCAGCCGCTCGAGAAAGGCCCAGCCGGGTTCGTCCATCACCAGATGATGGCTGAGCACGCCGACCGGCTCGTCGGCACCGTCGATCGCATCGAGCAGCTGTCCGAGCGACGCCTCCGTCCCTGTGAACCCGCGGCCGCCTCGCCAGTCGACCGGGTCGAGGTGGGTGTTGATCTGGCGCAGCCCCGGTGCCGGCTCCGGCGAGGCCCGCCGGCCGAAGGTCGAGAGGCCGCGATAGCCCGCCCCGGGCAGGCGGGCGACCAGGGCCGGCGCGATCCGGTTCCACGGCGGGACCAGGACGGCCAGGAAGAGAGCGCCGAAGGCCTCCTCGAGGACCTTCCGCCCACGGCCCAGCGCCGCGACGAGATGGTCCGGCGGCTGGTGGTCGAGCTCGACCGGCTTCGCCCCTTCCGGGGCGGCGTTCCGGTGCGCGATCCCGTGCTGGAGGATCGCCGCCCTGGAGCTGGCGACGATCGACGCCGCGGCATCGGCTTCCAGCCACGCCCCGACCACGGCGAGGGCGAGCGGCGCGTCCTGCCGCTCGGCGAGATCGAGCAGCCGGTCCAGAGCCGGCGTCGCGCGGCCGGCGTCGTCGTCGCGCCACCAGAAGCGGATCGGCTCACCCTGCGCCGCCGACGCATCGAGCGCCGCCTCGAGGCCGGCCCAGCCGGTCATCGGCGCCGCTCCCGACCACGCGCGCGCTCGAGGACCAGCCGCGCGCTGCGGTCCGCGCCGGCGAGGTCGATGGCCGGCCGCTCGCCCTCTGGAGCGTTCAGGCAGGCGTCGACCGCAGCGGCGAGCGCACGCGGGCCGAGCTCGCCGGCAGGGAGCAGCGTCGCGAGCCCGAGTCCCGCGAGCTTCAGGGCGCGCGTCCGCTGTTCCGTCTCGCCCGCATCTTCGAACGGCACGAGCACCATGCGCTTCTCGTACGCCAGAGCCTCCACCACCGTGTTGTAGCCCGCCTGCGAAATCGAGAGAAGGCTGTTCGCCAGAAGGTCCCGGAAGTCCGGGCGTTGCCGGTCGATGATCACGTGGGGGCGAGGCCGCTGCGCCAGAGCGGCCGCTTCGTCTTCGCCGGACGCGATCAGGCGCCACGCCGCGGCGGTCGAACGGACCAGGGCACGGGCGTCCAGAGCCGCGGCAAGCAGCGTCCGGCCGACCCGCCCGCCGCCGGTCGAGACCAGGATCTCGCCCCGTCCGACGCGGGACGCGCACGGCGCCGGCGCCGGGCCGACGAAGCCGGTCTCGATCAGCCGCTCCCCGAGGTCGTCCCGGAATGGGAAGGTCAGCCCGAAGGGGATGATCAGGCGGTCGGTGTGCGCGAGGATCAGGTCGTAGTGCGAGAGCGCGCAGTCGCGCATCCAGCGGTATCGATCGGCTTCGCCCTTCTCGACCAGCACGTCGCGAACCGAGGCGATCCGGCTCGCCCCGAGGGCGCCGGCGCGCTCGAGCAGCGGCAGGAGCTCGCTCCGGAAGGCGCGCCGGCCGAATGGGAACATCTCCGTGATCACCACCGCGGGGCGAAGCTCGTCGAGCAGGTCGAGCAGCCGGCGGCGTCGTTCGCGCCACAGCGCCTCGCCGACCGGTCGGCCATCGTCGTCGACCATACGGCTGAACGTCGGATCGACGGCCCGAACCGCCGGCAGGCGGACCAGGCGGAGGTCCGGGCGGGCGAGCCAGGGCAGATCGCCGCCACCGCTGACCAGGGTCACCTCGAGGCCGTGCCGGCTCATCGCCGAGCTCAGGACGAGCGCCCGGCCGACGTGGCCGCTGCCGAGCAGGTGCTGGACCCAGAACAGGACCCTCATGCCGCCGGCCCGAGCGCGACCGGCGGCCCGTCGAGCTCGACGTCGCCCGCGCCGGTGACCCGGAGCGCGAGCGCCTCGCCCGGCCCGAGCC
>DASUSF010000093.1:0-25470 GCA_036375275.1 Geminicoccaceae bacterium
GAGGCCCCGCCGCTCGACCCGGCGATCGACCAAGCCCTCGCCGCCTTCATCCGCGAGCGCGAAGCCGTCCTGCCCGACGACCTCGAATAGCCGGTTTCCCCCTCACCCTGTCCCTCTCCACGGCGGGGAGAGGGAGCCGGAGCGCGCTCGTCCGCGACGCCTCCGACGTCCCCGAGGCTCGCACACCGGCTCCGGCACGGTGGCCGTCGGACCCTCTCCCTCGGGGCAGAGGGGAGGGTGAGGGGGCAGGCACTGGCCGCAAGGCGCGAGAGCGCGTAGGCTCGCCAGGTTCTGCGAGGGAGAACGAGGCGATGACCGACGTGAGTGCGAAGGGCGTGTGGTGCCCGGTGCTGACACCGCTCGACGAGGATCTGAATCCCGACGCGAAGCGGTTCGTCGCGCACGGCCGGCGGCTGCTCGACCAGGGCTGCCACGGGCTCGCGATCCTCGGGACCACCGGCGAAGCCAACTCGTTCTCGGTCGACGAGCGGATCCTGCTCACGGAGGCCGCGGTCGAAGGCGGGCTCCCGGTCGACCGGCTGATGGCCGGGACCGGCTGCTGCGCGCTCACCGACACCGTCCGGCTGACCCGGCACGCGCTGGAGATGGGCATCCGGAACATCCTGGCGCTGCCGCCCTTCTACTACAAGCCGAACACCGACCAGGCCCTGTTCCACAGCTTCGAGGCCGTCATCCAGAAGCTCGGCACCGCCGACTTCCGGCTGTTCCTCTACCACTTCCCGAAGCTCTCCGGCGTGCCGGTGACGCCCGGCCTGCTCGAGCGCCTGATCGACGCCTACCCCGAGACCACGGCGGGCGTGAAGGACAGCTCGGGCGACTGGAGCAACACCAAGGCCCTGATCGAGCGCTTCCCGACGATCTCGATCTTCCCGGGCACCGAGACCCTCCTGCTGCCGGCGCTCGAGGCCGGCGGCGCGGGGTGCATCACCGCGTCCGCGAACGTCAACGCTCAGGCGATCCGCAAGGTCTACGACGCCCACGACCGCGGCGACTCCGCGGCTGCGCGGCTGCAGGACGAGATCACCGAAGTCCGGAAGATCCTCCAGCTCCGGCCGATGATCCCGGTGATGAAGGCGCTGATCGCCGATGCCCGGAACGACCCCGCCTGGCGGCGGGTCCGCCCGCCGCTCCTGGAGCTGCCGGCGGCCGAGGGCCGGGCGCTCGAGGACGAGCTCGCCGGCATCGACTTCCGTCTCGCGGCCTGAGCCATGTCGGGCGGGAGCGGGCGCCTCCGGGGACGCACCTCGCTGATCACCGGCGGGGCCTCCGGGCTCGGGCTCGCGATCGCCCGGCGCTTCAGCGAGGAGGGTGCCGCGGTCGCGATCGCCGATCTCGACGAGGCGCGCTCGCTCGAGGCTGCAGGGGAGCTGGATGGCCGCGCGCTCGGCCTCGCCTCCGACGTCCGCCGGCCCGACCAGATCGAGGCGGCGGTCGAGCGGGTCGAGCGGGAGCTCGGGCCGATCGACGTGCTCGTGACCTGCGCCGGGATCGGCGTGGTCGGGCCGATCCTCGAGACCCGCCTCGAGGACTGGAACCGGGTGCTCGACGTCAACCTCACCGGCACGTTCCTCACCGCGCAGGCGGTCGGACGCCGGATGGTGGAGCGCGGCGGCGGCAGCATCGTCATGATCGGCTCGATCAACAGCCGCCGCCCGGTCGCGCTCAGGAACGCCTACGCCGTCTCGAAGGCGGGGGTGCTGATGCTGATGTGGATCATGGCGATGGAGCTCGGTCGCGCCGGGGTCCGGGTGAACGGCCTCGCCCCCGGTCCGATCGACACCCCGATGACGCAGGCGATGCACGGCGAGCCGACCCGCCGGGCCTACCAGGAGTCGATCCCGCTCGGCCGCTACGGCACGCCGGACGAGGTCGCCAACGCGGCCCTGTTCCTGGCGTCGGACGAAAGCAGCTACGTCAGCGGGCACATGATCGACGTGGACGGCGGCTTCGACGCGGTCGGCATGATCCTGCCCGAGGGCGCCTGACCGGCTGGCGCGGCCGGCCCCGAGAGGAGCGTCTCTTCCAGCACGGCCGCTACCTTGCCTGCCGCGCTGGAGCGGCGCATGGTCAAGATGTGGAAGGTGCCGGCCGCCGGCGCGAAACGCCTTGACCGGAAGCTGGAACGATGACGTGCAAGGCCATGTTCCTGGAGGCATCGGTCATCTTGCCCATCCTGCTCCTTGCGCCGGTCGACACAGCCATCGGCGAGGCAATCGCGGCAAGCCGGTGCCGACCGCCGCTGGAGCCCTGGACACAGGTCGAGCTCTACTTCGGCCGCGGTTTCGGCGCCGATGCCGTGGTGAGCGAAGAGGCCTTCGAGCGCTTCCTGAGCAAAGTGGTGACGCCCCTGTTTCCGGCCGGCCTCAGCGTCGTCGATGTCGCCGGGCAGTTTCGCGACCGCGAAGGCAGGCTGATCCGCGAGCCGACCAAGTTGCTGATCCTGCTGGTGCCCGACGCCGCCGACGTCGCCCCCGACGTGGAGACGATCGCCAAGGCTTATAAAGAGCGGTTCGACCACCAGAGCGTGCTGCATGCCGAGCAGCCGGTCTGCGTCGCGTTCAGGTGAGCGCGGAGCATCGGTTTCCCGCTCCGATCAGCCTGGCGGGCACCGGCCTGCGAACGCAGATCCCGCGCATCGCGATGGACGTTCGTGCCGAGGCGTCGCCGTGAGCGCTACGCCGGCAGCTCTGCCTCGGGGACCAGGACGCCGGGGTTGAGGATGCCGGCCGGGTCGAGGGCGTGCTTGGCTGCCCGGAGCGCGCTGCCGAACAGCTCCGGCCGCTGGCGGATGTACCACGGCATGTGATCGCGGCCGACCGCGTGGTGGTGGGTGATCGTCCCGCCGCCTTCGATCACCGCGTCGGACGCAGCGTGCTTGACCTCCGCCCACTGCTCGAGCAGCCGGGGCCAGTCGCCGACGGCGTGGATGGTGAAGTACGGCGCCGGGCCGTCCGGGTAGACGTGGGTGAAGCGGCAGGTGACGAGCCCGTCGCGACCGGTCGCCTCACGCACCGCGCTCTCCACCCGAGACCTGACCAGATCATGGAATGCTTCGAAGCGGTCCCAGGTGATCGCGGTCTCGAAGGTGTCGTTGAGCACGCCCCGCGGCACCAGCCATTCGCGGAGATACGGCATGCGGATGAAGGCGGTCCGCCAGGCCTGGGCCGCGCTCGTGTCCGGGAGCACGCGGCCGCCGTGGTCGCGGACCAGCTCCAGCGCCCGCGCCTGCCACGCTTCGACCGGGTGATCCGCGCTCTCGAAGGCGAGCACGAGCAGCGCGAACGAGCCGTCGCCGGCGCCGTTGATCCTGGCTTCGTTCGGATCGAGCACGCGGAGGTTGGAGGGATGGAGGCCGGCCTGGCTGATCGCCCGGATCGCCTCCGCCGCCTGGAGCAGCTCCGGGAACGCGACCGCGGCGTCGGCGCGGTGGCGCGGCCGGTCCTGGAGCCGCATCCAGGCCTCGGTGATCACCCCGAGCGCGCCTTCGGAGCCGAGCAGCAGGCGGTCCGGCGACGGCCCGGCGCCGGAGCCCGGCAGGCGCCGGCTTTCCAGCACGCCCGCGGGCGTCACCGCGCGCAAGCTCTCCACCATGTCGTCGATGTGGGTGAGGAGGGTCGCGTAGTGCCCGCCGGAGCGGGTCGCGATCCAGCCGCCGAGGGTCGAGTAGCCGAAGCTCTGCGGGAAGTGCCGCAGCGTCAGCCCGTGCGGCTTAAGCGCGGCCTCCAGCGCCGGCCCGACGATCCCGCCCTGGATGCGCGCCGCCCGGCTGGTCCGGTCGACCTCGACCACCTGGTCCAGCCCCTTGAGGTCGAGGCTGACGGTGCCGGCGAAATCACCCTCGATCGCCGGCTCGACGCCGCCGACCACGCTCGACCCGCCGCCGAACGGGATGACGGCGGCGCGGGCATCGCTCGCCCAGTCGAGGGCGGCGGCCACCTCCGCCTCGCTCTCCGGGTGCAGCACGAGGTCCGGTGCGTTCGCGAAGTCCCGCCGGAAGCTCCTCACGGTCTCCGGGAACGACTTGCCGTAGGTGTGGAGCAGCCGGTCGTAGGGCTCGCTCGACGCCATCCCCTCGAGGCTCGCCGGCACCACGAGGCGCGGCCGGGCGAGCTCGATCTCGTCGACGCTCGGGACCGTCGCCCGTTCCTCGAGGCCGGCGCCGAGGCCGCGGTAGAACGCCGCCGCCCGGCCGGTCTCCTCCGCGGTCGCCGCCTCGTCCGTGCGGCCCCAGCCCCAGAACTTCCAGCGCGCTTCGGCCATGCTCCGGTCCCTCCCGGTCGTCGTCGGGCGAGCCTACTCCACGGGTGGCGTCGGGAGCACCATGACTTCGTGCAGGTCGACGTGCGCCGGCTGCTCCACCGCGAACAGCACCGAGCGGGCGATGTCGTCGGGCCTGAGCGCGTCCGGCTTGGGCGCATCGAAGAAGGCGGTCTCGACCATCCCCGGCTCGATCAGGGTGACCCTGACGCCGCTGCCCTTCAGCTCCTCGCGGAGGCCGTAGCCGATCGCGCTCACCGCCCACTTGCTGGCGCTGTACATCGAGCCGGCGAGGGTCCGCCGGCCGGCGACCGAGCCGGTCAGCAGGATGTGCCCGCGGCTCCGCTTGACGTGCGGCAGCGCCGCCTGGACGGTGAGGCCGACGCCGAGCACGTTGGTGAGGATCATCCGTCGCCAGACCTCGGGATCGGCGCCCGCGAAGCCGCCGGGCGTGCCCGGCATGCCGGCGTTCGCGAACACCACGTCGATCCGTCCGAAGGCGTCCACCGCCCGTGCCGCCATCGCCTGCTGGTCCTCGGCCGAGGTGACGTCGGCCCGGACCGCGATCGCCCGCTCGCGTCCGCCGAGCTCGCCCACCAGCGCCTCGAGCCTGTCTTCGGATCGGGCCGCCAGCACCAGCCGGAAGCCGGCCTCCGCCGCCCGCCTCGCCGTCGCCTCGCCGATCCCGCTCGATGCGCCGGTGATCAGGAACACCCGCTCGCTCATCGCTTCCTCTCCCTCTGCCGCGTGGTCGAGGGGCTGAGATAGTCTGCTCCGGTGCGCCCGGCCAACCGGCGGCCTCAGCCGCGGGTATCGGCGGCCATGAGAACCGCGTCGCCGGTGTGGTGGATCAGGGGATGGGGCACGATCGGTCGCCGGTCGATCTCGGTGAAGCCGTGGCGCCGGTAGAGGCGCATCGCGTCCCGGTTCTGCGCGAAGCAGATCAGGGTGACCGAGGGAGTGCCGAGGTCGCGGGCGCGGTCGCGGTTCGCATCGAGCAGCCGGGATCCGATCCCGCGGTTCTGATGCGCGGGCAGCACGGCGAGGCCGGAGAGGTAGAGGCTGCCCGGCACCTCGAGCGCAGCGTAGGGCGCGAGCACCGGGTCCGGCTCCGGCTCCTCGTCCGGAGCGCGGTCCGGCATCACAAAGGCGTGGGCCATCGCGACCACCTCGCCGTCCCGCTCGGCGACCGTGCAGTTCCGGTAGGAGAAGGCGACGCCCTCGCGCTGGTAGCGCCTCTGGCCGATCTCCAGCGGGCTCAGCCCCGGATAGTCTCCGACGAACTGGCGCCAGATGTAATCGGCGATGCCGTCCGACGAGATCCGGAACAGCTCGGCGATCCGGCCGGCGTCCTCCCGCACCGCCGGGCGGATGGTCGGCGGCTGCGCGCCCGCTCGGGCGCTGCCGGCGGCCGCGGGTCTGTCAGCCTGTTCGACCATGTCCTCCCCTCACGTCGATCGCGAGGACGCCAGCATGCCGACGCATTGTTTCAGGACGATGGCGCCGGGCGGGGCCGCGCCCCGCTTCCACGGCTCGAACCGAGGAGGTCAGTCGGCTGCGCGGGCCGGACGCGAGATCAGGAGCAGGCTGGCCCCGAGCAGCTTGCGGACGTCGGACCCGCGCACCGAGCGCTCGACCCGCCACTGCTCGAGGCGGCCGATCGGGAGCTCGTCCCGCGCCTCGATCGCCCGGGCCGCCGAGCGGAGGCTCCCCACCAGCTGCGCGAAGCTCTCGAGCGCCGCCTCGTCGTACCGCTCCCCGGGCGCGCCGGCCGGGCTCATCCGCCCGATCCAGCGCCAGCTCTGGGCGAAGACCTCTTCCGCCAGCGCGAAGTGGCGCCGGCTCTGGAACGCCTCGCCCTGCCGCCTGAGGGCGAAGGCGCAGTTGGTGAGGCTGGTGGCGAGCCGCGGGTCGCCCGGCTCGAAGCGCTCGCGGCCGATCGTGAGCCCCCGCTGCCAGCGCAGCAGCGCACCCTCGACCCCGCCGGCGCGGTATGCCCGCACGGCCGTCTCGCTGGCCTGCTCCCAGGCCAGATCCGCGGCGTCGAACTGCGGCACCGGAAGGCGCGGCAGCACCTGAATGGGCAGCTGGGCCAGGGCCATGACGACGCTCCGCAGGCTGCGATGGTCCCGATCGGGCGGGACACGCACATTGTCGGGCTGCGGGTGGCGCAGATAAAGTTAACCGGCATCAACCATGATCGCCCGGATGCCCGGGACCCGGCTCATTTCCGGTTCGCGACCCTTACCGGCCGCCTGATCCCGATCGTCGGCCCCTCGCCGGGCCAGGGCAGGAGCCCGGCGAGGCCGAGAAGAAGCACGCCGAGCAGCACCACGCCGTGGGTCAGGAGCGCGGTCGTGGTGGCCGTGGCGAGGCTCGCTCCGGTGAGCGTGAGCGCCGCGACCCACGCCGCCTGCGGCGCGCCCAGCCCGGCGACCGCCGGCACCGGGAGCGCGAAGGCGAAATGGACCGCGGCATTGGCCATCGCGATCGCCGCGAACGACAGTTCCGGCGCGATCGGCGCCACCACCATCCAGGCGATCAGCATGTGGGTGCCCCAGATCAGGAGGCTGAGGCCGACGAGCGCGAGCAGCAGCCGAGGCGAGCGCGCCTTGGCGGCGCCGTCGGTCAGGCGCTGCATCAGGCTCGCAGACGCGGGCGACATGTCGCGGAGATGGTCGAGCAGGACGACCATCGCCACGGGCGTCGAGAGCGCGAGCAGGCCGAGGGCCAGGAGCACCGGCGCGGACGGCTCGGGCAGGAGGTGCGCCGGCAGCGAGCCCGCCGCGAGCAGCATCAGGCCGAGCACGGTCATGACGTCGAACGCCCGGACCATCAGGAGGTGGCCGACCGCATGGCCGAAGTCGGTCCCGAAGGCGCGTCGCATGAGCACCGGGAAGCTCGCTTCGCCGAGCTTGAACGGCAGCACGAAGTTGAACAGGAGCAGGTGCAGGGTGACGCGCACCATGACGCCCGACGGCGGGCGGAGCGACCCGCTGAGCAGCAGGGCGAACCGCCAGCCCCGCAGCCATTGGACCACGCCGAGGAGGACGAGGGCCAGCGCGACCCGCCAGAGCGGCAGGCGCTCCACCGCGTTCAGGATCAGGTCGAGCGACGCTCCCTGCAGCAGCCAGTAGAGGACCCCGCCGCTGATCAGGAGGGCGACCAGGGTCGAGAGGAGCGGGTGACGCACCTAGAGCATCATCCGCTTAGGTAGAACCGCGTTCTTGAGCGGTTCTACGCGGATAAAGACGCTCTACATCATTGGGATAGAGCAGTTTCCTTCCGATGAGCGAAGAGTCTGCGACATGAAGGTGGGTCCGTCTCATCGGAAACTGCTCTGCTGTATCCGTCTTGATGAAGCGGGTTCTGGCGCTCACTCCGCGCCCGACACCGTCTCGCGGATCAGGGCGCGCGGATCCACGCCGCGCGTCCGGCTGTTGATCAGCTCGGCGAGGATGCCGAACAGCAGGGTCTGCAGGCCGACGACGACGGCGAGCCCGCCGAGCAGGAGGAGCGGGCGGGTGCCGATGTCGGCGCCGGTGAAGATCTTGAGGCCGGTCAGGTAGGCCAGGATCGACAGGCCCGCGATCAGGGCGAGCGTGCCGAGACCGCCGAACAGATGACCCGGGCGGCGCGCGTAGCGGGTGATGGTCAGCACCGTCAGCAGGTCGATGAAGCCGTGCAGGAAGCGGCGGGCGCCGAACTTGGACTTGCCGGCGCGCCGGGGGTGATGGCGGACCACGAGCTCCCCGATCCGAAAGCCCATCGAGTGCGCCAGCACGGGGACGAACCGGTGCAGCTCGCCATACAGCTCGACCATGTCGAACACCTCGCGCCGGTACGCCTTGAAGCCGCAGTTGAAGTCGTGCAGCGCGATGCCGCTGACCCAGGCGGTGACCCGGTTGAACAGGCGCGACGGCAAGGTCTTGGTCGGGGGATCGAGGCGGATCTTCTTCCAGCCCGAGACCACGTCGTAGCCGGAGCTGAGCGCGGCGATGAAGTGCGGCAGCTCCGCCGGATCGTCCTGGAGATCGGCGTCCATGGTGACGATGATGCTGGCGGACGCGGCCTCGATCCCGACGTTGAGCGCGGTCGACTTGCCGAAGTTGCGGCGCAGCCGGATCGCGGTGACCCGCGGCTGCTCGGCAGCCAGCCGGCGCATCACCGTCCAGCTGTGGTCGCGGCTGCCGTCGTCGACCAGGATGATCTGCTGGAGGTCGAGGTGGTACTCCTCGGCCACGTCGAGGAGGCGCTGGACCAGGCCCGGCAGGGTGTCGGCCTCGTCGAGCACCGGGATGACGACGCTGACGTCGCGCGCCGGAGCCACCACCTGCGGCCCCCCGTCTGCCGCCTCAGCGACAGTCACCCGCGCCTGGGGCAAGGTATCCGTAGCCAAGCGTGTATGTCCTGCTCAATGATCCGTGCATCGGCGCCGTGACCTCGCCGTAGCGCATCAGGGCGTCCGCGGGAACCGAAAGTTCCGCCACAAGATACTGCCGGACGCGCGCCGCGCCAGCCGCGGAGGCGCGGATGCCGCTCTGCCAGACCGCGAGGCAGCCACCCTCGCCGGTCGGGCCGGGAAAGACCCCGCGGCGGGAGCCCGGCTCGAGGACCCGGCTGTCCGGGAAGCGCATGCGGAGGTTGCCGGCGATGTGATAGCCGTCGCCGACGATCGTCCCCCGCTCGAAGCCGGTCTGGCGCAGCGCGTCTGCGAGCTCGTCGAACGGCGCCATCTCGCGGCACCGCCCGCAGTGGTCCGCGCCCAGCACGTGGCGGACGGTGCGCGCCCCGACCACCAGGACGACGGCCAGCGCCACCAGGACCAGGTACGCCCGGACCGCGCGGCGGTCCGGGTCGCCGCGTGCCGCGAGCTGGAAGACCAGCACCGGAAGGATCATCAGCGCCGGGTGCATCCAGCGTGCGGTGAAGCTCGCGGCGCCCGCCAGCGGCACCAGGAGCCAGTGCAGGGCCAGCACGACCCCGATCAGCAGCGCGAGGAACCGGGGCGTCACCGGGGCGACCGGCTCCGCCTCCGCCCGCCAGCGCCGCCATCCCCGGAGCATCGACCGGCCGAACAGCGGCAGCGCGACCGCGAGGAACGGCATCGGGAAGAGCAGCGTGGCGCCGATCAGGGCGAGCGTCCCGCCGAGGATGTCGCGCCCGCCGGAGTCCGGATCCTCGAGCGTGGTGGTCATGACCCCGCCGGGCTCGCCCGGCTGGTCGAGGACCCAGAGCCCGGTCGGGACGGTCAGCGCGAGCAGCACGGCGAGCGTGGTCAGGACGCGCGGCGTGAGGACCAGCCGGCGGAAGGCAGGGTGCAGCAGGCAGGCGAGCGGCAGGCCCAGCGCCAGCAGCACGTAGTTCCACTTGCCGAGCACGCCGACCGCCATGGCGAGCCCGAGGCCGGCGTAGGCGAGGTGGCTCGCCGGTCGCTCGACGATGTGCGCGAAGGCGAGGAAGGTCAGCGCGATCCCGGCGCCGAGGGCGGTCGTGTGGGTCAGGTCGTGGTGGGCGTAGTAGGCGAAGACGTAGATCAGGGCGTGGGCGAACACCGCGAGCGCGGCGCCGCGCCGGTCGCGAGTCCACATCCAGCCGACCTGGTACATGGCGAGGAAGGTGACCCCGAGCAGCAGGTAGCGGGGCAGGATGGCGGCGAACAGGTTGACCCCGAAGAGCTCGAAGCAGCCGAGCAGCAGCCACGTGTACAGCGGCGGCTGGACCAGCCGGTAGCCCGGCTCGAAGGCCTGCGCGAACAGCGCCTGCTCGGCGTCGTCGAAGCCGAGCGCGCCGCCGAAGGCGAGCCGGAGCAGCAGGTGCAGGAGCAGGTAGAGGCCGACGATCGCGAGGACGGCCGGCGCCGACCAGGCGCTCCAGAGCGGCCGGGCGGCGCTCGCCGGCGCAGCGTCGGCGCGGGATCGCGTCAATGGCCTGGAAGCACGTTGGCGGTGGCGCCGGCGCTCAGCTCGGCGGGCCGGCGTCTGAGCCTGGCGGCGGCGGGTTGCGCACGACCTGGACCGAGCAGCGGGCGTGGCGGACCACCCGTGCCGCGTTCGGGCCGATCAGGTAGTCCTTGAGCGACGGCCGGTGCGAGGCCATCACGATCAGGTCCGCGGCGACCTCGTCGGCCGCCTCCAGGATCTCCTCGTAGATCGTGCCGTGGCGCACCAGGACCTCGGTGTCGACGCTCGCGGGAACGTGCTCGCCGACCAGCTCCTGCAGGCGATCCCTCGCCTGCCTCATCAGCTCGGTCCGGTCGTAGTCGATCGAACCGTGCTGCTCGCCGCGGATCGCATAGCGCCAGTCGACGCCCGCGAACATGTCGGGGACGACGGTCAGGACGTGCAGCCGCGCGCCGGATTCCCGCGCGGCCTGCACCGCGGCCGGCAGCGCCCGTTCCCAGGAGCTCCGGTGCTGGATGTCGATCGGCACCAGGACGTGCTCATACATGCTGATCTCCCGACGGTGGCGGAGCCGCCGCGTGGCCGCGGGGCCGCGCGGGCTCGCGGAGGCTCGGCTCGGGCCGCTTCGGCGGCGCGCGGAAGTAGAGGTAGGCGAGGAAGATGCTGACCAGGATGACGATCAGGTTGACCACGGAGTACGAGGTCGACGGGTTGATCGCGGCCGGCTTCGGCTTCGCCTGGGGCCGCAGCACGTCGGGGGAGGGCAGCGCCGGGTCGAGCTGCTCGGGGCTGGCGAGCGCCTCGTTCAGCGCCGTGATGCTCTTGTCCGCGAGCGGCTGAAGCTCGCCGATCGCGGCCGATCCCGGGCCGGCCGAGCCGATCGGGTTGGCGGCCCGGGCGGGACCCGCCAGCACCACCTGCGTGCTGATGGTGTCGACCGGGGCGTCCTGGCCGGGGTAGGTGCCGGCGGGGATCCGCGAGATGCGCAGGAACGGGAACCGGACGAGGTTGTTGCCCTCCTGCCACTCCGGCAGCCCGAGCAGGCGGAGGTCGTTCTCCTGCATCGCCTGGACCACGGCGGTATGCTCGGTCGAGACCATCAGGAAGAGGGCGTCGAGCTCGCCGTCCCGGAGCGCCCGGAACTGCGCCTCGAGCGCCTCCGGGCCGGTCGAGGCGGCGGCGCCCACCAGGTCGACCCGCTCGGCGAGGCCGAGCGAGGTCAGGACCATGCGCGCGACCTCTTCCGACGCCCCGCCCGCGATCCCGACGCCGATGGCGGACGCCTCGCCGAGCGCGCCGATGCCGTTCTCGGCGCGCGTGATCACGTGGGCCATGTCGTAGCCGACCACGCCCAGCGCCTGGGCCGGCACGTCCTGGTTCGGGAACACGCCGTCGCCGAGGCTGAAGAAGGCGCCGGCATCGACCAGGGCGAGACGGGCCTCGGCATCGACCAGGGCCGCCATCGGGTCCGGGGTCTCGAGCATGGTCACGTTCCTGCCCTGAAAGGCCTTCCGGACCGCGCTCACCGCCTGGGCGATCTGGTTGCCGCGGGCATCCAGGGGCCCGACCGCCACCGCGAGCTCCTCGACCGCGGCGAGCGCGTCCTCGGCCAGCTCGATGATCCCCTTGTCGGCGAGGAAGCGCTTGGCGACGTCGGCGGGATCCATCCCCTCGAGCTCGACCGCGGCGTTCATCTCCCGCATTGCCGCCGGCTCGATCAGGCCGCCGAGCTTGCCGAGCGCCGCGTCCAGCGCGGGGAACCGCTGCATGGCCTGGTTCCGGACCAGGGGCGCGGGCTGGTAGGTCGGGAAAAAGTCGAGGTCGTCCTCGAGCACGGCGAGTGCGTACTCGGCGATCTGGCCGTCGGTCGTGAAGCCCTCGACCACGTCGACCTCGCCCTGGAGGAGCGCCTGGTACAGCCGGGCCTTGCCGGCCGCGACCGGCTCGGCGACCACCTCGGCGGTCCCGTTCAGCCCGTAGCGCCGGAGCAGCGCCGAGAAGCCGTCGACCGGCCGCTCCTGGAACTCCTCGTCGATGCCGAAGCGGACCGGCCCCTCGATCGTCGCGAGGTCGCTGATCGTCCGGATGCCGAGCTCCTGGGCACGGTCCTCGCGCATCACGAGCTCGTAGTCGTTGGCGAACCCCAGCCGCTCGCCCCACTCGAGCCCGAGCGGCGCGTACAGCTCCTCGACCCGCCGGTAGGCCGCATCGCCGTCGCTGATCGGCGGCTGGCCGAGCAGGATCAGGCCGGTGCCGTTGTATTCGGCGTACAGGTCGATGTCGCCGCGCTTGAGCGCCTCGATGTTCTCGAAGGTCCCGCCGTAGGGGATCTGCCGGTCGACCCTGATGCCTTCGGACTCGGCGACCTGGGCGATCAGCTCGCCGAGGATCAGCTGCTCGGTGAAGTCCTTGGAGCCGATGGTCAGCGGGTCCTCCGCCTCGCCGCAGCCGGCGAGGATCGCCGCGAGGCCGAGCGCCGCGCCGACGCCGCGGGCGAAGCGCGCCACATCGGCCACGGCGGTCACTCCCCCGGCGCCGCGTAGAGGCGGGCCTCCGCCCGCCGGCGACGCTCCCTGATCTGGATGTAGTCCTCGCGGATGGTTCTGAGGAAGCCGACGATCTGCAGGATCAGGATCAGCGAGAACGGGATCGCGCCGGTGATCGCCATGACCTTGGCCATCTCGGTGCTGTCGGTGAACAGCGTGCCGGCGGTGAGCGCGGTGATGATCACCGCCCAGATCAGCTTGTGCGCGGTCGGCGGGTTGAGGTTGCCGTCGGTGGTCATCATCGAGACCACGAAGGTCCCGGAATCGGCGCTGGTCACGAGGAAGATGAAGATCAGCGCGACCGCGACCACGCTCAGCATCTCGCTCATCGGAAAGTACGTGAACAGCGCGAACAGCGCCTTGGTCACGTCCTCGAACACCAGGTCGGCGAGCCCGCCCGGCCCCTCGAACTCGATGTAGAAGCCGGAGCCGCCGAAGGCGGCGAACCAGAGCATCGAGAACATGGTCGGAATCAGCACCACGCCGACCATGAACTCCCGGATCGTCCGGCCCCGGCTGATCCGGGCGATGAAGATGCCGACGAACGGCCCCCAGGCGAGCCACCAGATCAGGTAGGTCAGCGTCCAACCCGCGGTCCAGTCGGTCAGGCCCTGGTAGGGGAACAGCCGGAACGAGATCTGCAGCAGGTTCGAGAAGTAGTCGCCGATGGTGGTCGTGAAGGTCTCGAACAGGAACCGCGTCGGGCCGACGAACAGGATGAACAGCAGCATGAACACGGCGAGGCCCATGTTGATGTTCGAGAGGATCTTGATGCCCTTGTCGACGCCGGTGCTGGCCGAGATGAAGAAGCAGACGGCGAGGGCGAGGAGGATGTAGACGCTGACGGTGGTCGACTGCTCGAATCCGAAGACCTCGCCGAGGCCGGCGCGGACCTGCAGCGTGCCCATCGAGAGGGACCCGGCGAGGCCGAAGATCACCGCGAGCACGCCGAGCACGTCGGCGACGTTGGCGAGGCCGCGCATGCTTCTCCGGTCGCCGCCGAAGGCATGGACGATCGGCGTCGAGATCAGGGAGGGCGCGTCCTTGCGGAACACGAAGTAGGCGATCACCAGGGCGCACACCGCGTAGATCGACCAGGCGTGCAGGCCCCAGTGCAGGTTGGTGATGACCATCGCCTCGCGCGCGGCGTCCGGCGTCTCGCCCTCCATCCCGGGTGGCGCGTAGTAGTGGTACATCGGCTCGGCCGCGCCCCAGAAGAGCAGGCCCGCGCCCATGCCGCCGGCGAACAGCATCGCGATCCAGGAGACCGTGGTGAACTCGGGCTCGTCGTCGTCGTGCCCGAGCTTGATGTCGCCGTACGGCCCGATCGCGAGGATCGCGGCGAGGAACAGGAAGCCGGTGCAGAGCAGGAGGAAGTACCAGTCGAGCGCGTCGAGGGCGAAGCCCGTCAGGGTCTCTGCGGCGCCGGTCATGCTCGCCGGGTCGGCCACGCCCCAGACGCCGATCCCGCCGCACATCAGCACCGAGACGATGAAGACCAGATTGAGGTTGACGCGCATCGGCCGCCCGCTCCCCAGCGTTTCGTTCGGCCGGCGCCCGGCCCGGTCGGTCCGGAGCGCCCGCGAAGCCTGGACCGCCACGTCGTCGGCGGGTGGACAGGCTCACCATAGTACCGGTGCACCGTCGCGGGGACCCCCATTCGCCCGGGACGATCTTCCGGGCCTTCCCGAGCCCGCCCGCGCCGGGCAGTGCCCCGGCGCCTCGTTCCAAACCGCCGGCGCTGCGCTATGCTCGGGGCGACGACGGCCGGAGATGAAGCTTGCGCGGCGACGCCTACGTCCGCTTCCAGGACGTGCAGAAGAGCTACGACGGCGAGACGCTGGTGGTGAAGAACCTCAACCTGGACGTCCACCAGGGCGAGTTCCTGACCATGCTCGGCCCCTCGGGCTCCGGCAAGACCACGTGCCTGATGATGCTCGCGGGCTTCGAGAGCGCGACCCACGGGCAGATCATCCTCGACGGCCAGCCGATCAACCACGTCCCGCCGCACCGCCGGAACATCGGCATGGTGTTCCAGAACTACGCCCTGTTCCCGCACATGACGGTGGACGAGAACCTCGCCTTTCCGCTCGAGGTGCGGCACGTGCCGAAGGACGAGATCCGGCGCCGGGTGGGCCGCGCGCTCGGCATGGTCCAGCTCGAGCGCTTCGGCAACCGCCGCCCTGGCCAGCTCTCCGGCGGCCAGCAGCAGCGGGTCGCGGTCGCCCGCGCGCTGGTGTTCGAGCCCAAGCTCGTCCTCATGGACGAGCCCCTCGGCGCGCTCGACAAGCAGCTCCGCGAGCAGATGCAGTACGAGATCAAGCACATCCACGACAGCCTGGGCGTCACCGTGGTGTACGTGACCCACGACCAGTCCGAGGCGCTCACCATGTCGAACCGGATCGCGGTCTTCAACGAGGGCGTGATCCAGCAGCTCGCCACCCCGGCAGACCTGTACGAGCGGCCCGGGAACAGCTTCGTCGCCCGCTTCATCGGCGAGAACAACCAGCTCACCGGCGAGGTCGGCGGCCTCGACGGCGCCACCTGCCGGGTCCGGGTGAACGGCGCCGAGATCAAGGCGCTCGCGGTCAACGTCGACCGGGTCGGGCAGGCGACCACGCTCTCGCTGCGCCCGGAGCGCGTCATGGTCGACCCGGCGCCCGGGAGCGTCCCGAACGCGTTCGAGGCACGGGTCGAGGAGCTGATCTATCTCGGCGACCACATGCGCACGCGGGTCCGTCTCCTCGGCCACGACGACTTCGTGATCAAGGTGCCCAACGCCGCCGGCCACGTCCATCTGACGCCCGGGGCGGTGGTCACCGTGGGCTGGCAGGTGGAGGACTGCCGCGCGCTGGATGCGTCCTGACTGCGGCCCTCGCTTGCAGGCCCGCGCCTTTGGCCGCAAGCTCGCCGTAGAAGACGGCGCCTCCGACGCGCCGCTCGAGAACCAGACTGGGAGTGCACGATGAAGAGCAACTGGTGGACCGCTGGCGCGCTCGCGCTCGGTGCGGGGCTCGCACAGGCCGCGCCGACGTCGGCGCAGGATCTGACGGTCACCTCGTGGGGTGGCTCGTATCAGGAAGCCCAGCGCGACGTCTACTTCGAGCCGTTCATGGAGGCGAGCGGCGTCAACTTGGTCGAGGACGTCTGGAACGGCGGGGTCGGCGCGATCCGGGCCAAGGTCGAGGGCGGGGGCCAGGAGTGGGACGTGGTCCAGGTCGAGGCCGAGGAGCTGGTGCTCGGCTGCGAGGAAGGGCTGTACGAGCCGATCGACTGGGCGGCGCTCGGCGGCGAGGATCAGTTCCTCGAGGCCGCGGTCCACGAGTGCGGCGTCGGCACCATCGTCTGGTCCACCGTCCTCGCCTACGACGCCGACAAGGCAGGCGACAGCCCGCCGGCGAGCTGGGCGGACTTCTGGGACACCGAAACCTGGCCCGGCAAGCGCGGCCTGCGGCGCGGCCCCAAGTACACCCTCGAGTTCGCCCTGATCGCCGACGGCGTGCCGCCCGGGGAGGTCTACGAGGTGCTCGCGACCGACGAGGGGGTCGACCGCGCCTTCGCCAAGCTGGACGAGATCAAGGGCGACATCATCTGGTGGGAGGCGGGCGCCCAGCCGCCGCAGTGGCTGGCGTCGGGCGAGGTGGTCATGACCAGCGCCTACAACGGCCGGATCTCCGCCGCCAACCAGGAGGAGAACCGGAACTTCGGGATCGTCTGGGACGGCAGCATCTACGCGGTCGACAGCTGGGTGATCCTCGCCAACGCGGCGAACAAGGACACCGCGCTCGAGTTCATCGCGTTCGCGAGCCAGCCCGAGCACCAGAAGAACCTGCCGGAGGCGATCGCCTACGGTGTGACCAACAAGCAGGCGTCCGAGCAGATCGATCCGGAGGTGCTGAAGGATCTGCCGACCGCGCCCGACAACCTCGAGCAGGCGGTCGAGCTCGACACCGAGTTCTGGGTCGCCAACATCGAGCCGCTGACCGAGCGCTTCACCGCGTGGGTCGCGCAGTAGCCGGCGCGGCGGCCGCATGACCGCAGCGGCGCTGCCGGGCGGGACCGTCCCCGACCGGGCGGGCCTCAAGCGCCGTCTGCGCCGGGTCCGGCGCGTTCGACAGCTGGAGGCGGTGGCGCTCATGGCGCCACTGCTGCTGTTCCTGCTGGTGTTCTTTCTGCTGCCGATCGCCGGCATGCTGGTGCGGAGCGTCGAGAACCCGGAGCTCCGCGCGATCATGCCGGAAACCGCGGCCGTGATCCGCGACTGGGACGGCCAGGGTCTGCCGGACGAGCGCATCCTCGCGGTCTTCGCGGCGGAGCTCCGGCAAAGCTACGAGGAGCGGACCCTCGCCTCCGTCGCCAAGCGGCTGACCTACGACCTGGATGGCTTCAGGAGCCTGCTCTTCGGCACGGCCCGGAGCCTGCCGGAGGGCGCCGGCGGCTCGTGGCGGGAGACCCTGACCGGGCTCGACGAGCGCTGGGGCGAGACGGCGACCTGGGCGGCGGTGCGCCGCGCGGCGGCGCCCCTGACCCCGCTCTACCTGCTCGCCGCCTTCGATCTTCAGTTCGCACCGGACGGCGAGATCGTGCAGGTGCCGGCCGGCCGCGCGATCTACGTCGACATCTTCGCCCGCACGTTCTGGATCGGCTTCGTGGTCTGCGCGCTCTGCCTGGCGCTCGGCTACCCGCTCGCCTACAAGCTCGCCAACCTGCCGCCCCGGATCAGCAACCTCCTGATGATCCTGGTCCTGCTCCCGTTCTGGACCTCGCTGCTGGTGCGCACCGGCGCCTGGGTCGTGCTGCTGCAGCGCGAGGGGCTGATCAACCACACCCTCGAGGCGCTGCGTCTGATCGATGCGCCCCTGCAGCTGGTCTACAACCGGTTCGGCGTCTACGTCGCCATGACCCACATCCTGCTGCCGTTCATGGTCCTGCCGCTGTACAGCGTGATGCGCGGCATCCGGCCCGAGTACGTGCGCGCCGCGATCTCGCTCGGCGCCCGGCCGATGACCGCGTTCCGGCGGGTCTATCTGCCGCAGACCGTGCCCGGGGTCGCCGCCGGCTGCCTGCTCGTGTTCATCCTGGCGATCGGCTACTACATCACGCCCGCGCTGGTCGGCGGCCCGAACGACCAGATGGCGAGCTACTTCGTCGCGTTCTACACCAATCAGACCGTCAACTGGGGCATGGCCGCGGCGCTCGGCACCGTCCTCCTCGTGGCGACCCTGATCCTCTACGCGGTGTACGCGCGGCTCATCGGCATCGACCGGTTGAAGCTCGGCTGAGGTCCCGCCGATGCCGCCGCACGCGAGCGCCGCGCAACGCCTCTGGCACTACACGCTCTGGGCGATCTGCGCGCTGGTGCTGGCGTTCCTGATCCTCCCGATCCTGGTGATCGTGCCGCTCTCGTTCAGCGCCGGCAGCTTCCTGACCTTCCCGCTGCCCGGCCTGTCGCTCCGCTGGTACGAGGAGTTCTTCACCTCCGCCCCCTGGCAGCTCTCGCTCCGGAACAGCCTGATCGTCGCCAGCGCCGCGACGGTCGGCGCGACCCTCCTCGGCACGCTCGCCTCGCTCGGCCTGACCCGCGCCCACATCCCCGGCCGGACCCTGGTCATGGGCCTGATCCTGTCGCCCATGGTGGTGCCGCTCGTGATCGTCGGGGTCGGGGTCTACTTCTTCTACGCGCCGTTCGGCCTGACCGGCAGCCTGGTCGGCCTGACGCTCGCGCACACCGCGCTCGCGGTGCCCTTCGTCGTGGTCACGGTCAGCGCGACCCTGCAGGGCTTCGATCCCAACCAGGCGCGCGCCGGCGCCAGCCTCGGCGCCTCGCCGGCCGTCGTGTTCTTCCGGATCACCCTGCCGCTGATCCTGCCCGGCGTGATCTCGGGCGCGCTGTTCGCCTTCGTGACCTCGTTCGACGAGGTGGTGGTGGCGCTGTTCCTGACCGGTCCCCAGGAGCGGACCCTGCCGCGCCAGATGTTCAACGGCATCCGGGAGAACATCAGCCCGGTGATCACGGCGGCCGCCAGCCTGCTGATTCTGATCTCGGTCCTGATGCTGAGCGCGCTGGAGCTGCTCCGGCGGCGCAACGAGCGACTCCGGGGCATCCGGAACTGACCGCCCCGCTGTAGTGTTGTCCGGGCCAGGAAGCGATGCCGCCACCGGCCCAGCAACGGGACGCGACAGATGATGAAGGCGCTTCGAGCGCTGCCGCTCGTGGTTCTTCTGCCCGCCGTGGCGCTCGCCCAGGTGCCCGAGGGCACCTTCTCGGCCGACATCTACGTCGACGGCGACGAGGCGGGGACGGCCGTCTTCACCCGGCGCGAGCGCGGCGAAGTGGCGCTCGACGAGCTGCGCAGCGAGGTGTCGATCTCACTGCTCGGGTTCGAGGTGTTCGACTTCACCCAGCACGTCATGCAGGAGTGGCGGGACGGCGAGTTCCACTCGCTCCAGGGCTACACCGACGACGACGGCGACATCTTCGAGACCGACCTCGCCCGCGAAGACGGGATGCTGGTGGGCAGCCTCAACGAGCAGCCGGTCGAGCTCCCCGGCGAGGCCTTCCCGATCTCGGTCTGGCACTACGAGATCACCCGGCGGCCGGTGCTGTTCGACGTCAAGGACCTCGACCTGCGCCACGTCGAGGTGAAGCGCACCGAGGAGGTTCTGAAGATCGGCGGTGAGCGGTTGCCGACGGAGCGCTTCGACTTCAGCGCCGGCTGGGACGCGACGGTCTGGTACGACGACCGGCAGCGCCTCGTGCAGTTCGTCTACGGCGAGGACGGCCACGAGGTGAAGGTGATCCCCGAGCGCTGCGCCGAGGTGGCCGAAGCCGGGACCGCGGACCTCCCCACTTGTTGAGCCGCTGCGCCACCGCGTAGGCTCGCGGCCATCGCCACCGGAGGCCCGACATCCATGAGTGCGCCCGAGTTCGAGGGCGGCTGTCTCTGCGGCAGCGTCCGTTACCGCGTCGCCGGCGAGCCGCTCTGGGCCGCCTTCTGCCACTGCGCGAGCTGCCGCCGCGCGACCGGCGCGCCGGTGTCCGCCTATGCCGGCTTCCGAACCGATCAGCTGACCTGGATGCGCGGCCGGCCGAAGTTCGCCGCGACCTCGGAAGGGGTCCGGCGCGGCTTCTGCGCCGACTGCGGCTCCCACCTCACCTATGAGGGGGCCCGCTGGCCGGGCGAGATCCACGTCCACCTCGGCACGCTCGACCAGCCGGAGCGGATCGAGCCGACCGGGCACGCCTTCGCGAGCGAGCGCCCGTCCTGGCTCAAGCTCGGCGGCCTGGACTGAGCCGACGCGGCGGCACCGAGGTGCCGAAGGTCCCGCTGACCCTCGAGACCGAACGGCTCCGGCTCCGCCAGTTCGGGGAGGGCGATCTCGACGATCTGGCCCGGCTCAACGCCGATCCGGCGTTCGCCCGCTTCATCGGCGGCATCAAGAGGCGGTCCGACAGCTGGCGCCAGCTCGCCATGCTGATCGGTCACTGGCAGATGCGCGGCTACGGCTGGTACGCGGTGACGCTCAAGGGCGACGACCGGCTGATCGGGCGGATCGGCCACTGGTATCCCGAGGGCTGGCCGGAGCTGGAGGTGGGTTGGGCGCTCGATCCGGCGCTCTGGGGCCGGGGGTACGCGGTCGAGGGCGCCCGCGCCTGCCTCGAGGTCGCGCGCGAGAGCCTCGGGCTGGCGAGCGTGATCAGCCTGATCGATCCTTCGAACCGGGCCTCGCAACGGGTCTGCGAGAAGCTCGGCGGCCGCCCCGAGCGGCCGTTCCTGCTCGACGGCACGACGGTCGACATCTGGCGCACCCCGACCGGCTGAACGTGGCGTCCGGATCACAGGCTCGAGACGGCGGGCGCGACCGGCTTGACATCGGCCGAACCTGCCTTAGAACAAACAGAGAACATAGAGGATCAAAACCAGAACATGCAGCGCCTGCCGTGCCTCCCCATCCTCCTCCCCATGACCGTCGTCAGGTCCTTCAACGGCTTCGTGCCCGCCTCGCCCGCGCGACGGGACATGGCGGCGGTCCGGGCCGGACGGACGGGGTCGTCGGCTTCGGGCTCGAGGCCGTGGACCGGGCGCTGCCCGGCGGGCTGGTGCGGAGCGGCGTCCACGAGCTGTGCGGGCCGGAGGACGCCACGCTCGGCCTCGGGGCGGCGCTTCTCGGCCGCTTCGCCGCCCATGGGCCGGTGGTCTGGATCCGCACCCAGGGCGATCTTTACGCGCCCGGCCTCGCCGGGCTCGGGCTCGCGCCGGAGCGGCTGATCGTGGTCCGGACGCGCGCCCGCGATGCCCGTCTGTGGGCGCTCGAGGAGGTGCTGCGCTCGAGCGCGGTGAGCGCGGGCATGGTCGAGATCGACCGGCTGAGCTTGACCCAGGGCCGGCGCCTGCAGCTCGCCGCGGAAGCGGGCGGGACCGCCGGCCTCCTGCTCCGTCCGGAGGCGGCGCTCGCCCAGCCGGGCGCGGCGCGGACCCGCTGGCGGGTCGGCCCCCTGGAGCGGGGAGCGCCCGCCGGCGGCAGGCGTGGTCCGGCCGGACGGGATCTGAACCCGCCGGGCTGGGCTCTGGAGCTGGTCCGCTGCCGGAGCGGCGGCACCGGTCGATGGTGGATCGAATGGCGCGATGGAGGCTTGCATGAGGTCCAGGATCCTCTCCCTGTGGCTGCCCCACCTCTCGACCGACCGGCTCGCGCGGGATCGGCCTGAGCGGGCCGGACGGCCGCTCGCGACCTACGTCAGCCGGGACGGCGCCTGCCGGCTGGAGGCGGTCTCGGCCGCGGCCGAGGCGGCCGGGCTCGGCCCGGGCACGTCCCTCGCCGATGCCCATGCGCTGCTCCCGGAGCTGGAGGCCGTGCCGGCCGATCCCGACGCCGACCGGGAGTTGCTCGAGCGGCTGCTGGTCTGGGGCGAGCGCTACACCCCGCACCTCGCGCTCGACCGGAGCTGCCCCGAGGACGCCGGCGGCAGCCTGTGGCTGGACGTGACCGGCTGCGCCCACCTGTTCGGCGGTGAGGACGCCCTCCTGGACGATCTCTGCGCGCGGCTCGGGCGCCGTGGCCTCGCCGCCCGGGGCGCGATCGCCGACGCGCCGGGCACGGCCTGGGCGCTCGCCCGCCACGGTGGCGTCGGGCGCAGCATCGTCCCCCCAGGGGGCGCCAGGGTCGCGCTCGCGCCACTCCCGGTCGCGGCGCTCCGCCTGCCGTCGGACATGGTCCGGATGCTCGACCGGCTCGGCCTCGCCCGGGTCGACAGCCTGTACCCTCTGCCCCGGCAGGCGCTCGCGGCGCGCTTCGGCGATCTGCTGACCCGCCGTCTCGACCAGGCGCTCGGCCGCATCGCGGAGCCGATCTCGCCCGCCCCGCCGCCCCGCGCTCACCGTGCCGAGCTGCTGTTCGCCGAGCCGGTCGCGCACGCCGAGGCGCTGCACGGCCTGACCCGCCGCCTGCTCGCCGAGCTCACCAGCGGGCTCGAAGCCGCCTGCCTCGGGGTCCGAAGGCTCGCTCTCGCCCTCTACCGGGTCGACAACACGGTCCAGACGATCGGGATCGGAACCAGCCGCCCGGAGCGCGACCCGCGCCGGCTGATGCGCCTGTTCGAGGAGAAGCTCAAGGGAGTCGACCCCGGGTTCGGCATCGAGCGCGCGATCCTCGAGGCCGAGGTGGTCGAGCCGCTGCTGCCGGCGCCGATTGCCTGGCGACAGATGGGCGCCGGCGACCTCGACCAGGCGCGCGACCTGGCGCCGCTGGTCGACCGTCTGGCCGGCCGCTTCGGCCCGGCGTCGGTGGTCCGGCTCAGCCCCCGGCCGAGCCACCTGCCGGAGCGCGCCCAGGCGGCGGTGCCGGTCCTCCACGACCCCGGCAGGCAGCGCCGCCCGGCGCGGCGGGCGGCCGGGGGAGGCGGGGCCACGGCGGCGCTGCTCGAGCGGGCGCCGGACGAGCGCGCCGCGGTCGCCCCCGCCCTCTGCACCGACACCCCGAGCCGGCCGCTCCGCCTGCTCGCCCGGCCCGAGCCGATCGAGGCGGTGGCGCCGCTCCCGGACGAGCCGCCGGTCCTGTTCCGCTGGCGGCGGATGGTCCACAAGGTGGTCCGGGTGCGCGGCCCGGAGCGTCTGGCGCCGGAGTGGTGGCTGGAGCCGGACAGCGACCCGGATGCGGTCACCCGCGACTACTTCGCGGTCGAGGACGCGGCGGGCGGCCGCTTCTGGCTGTTCCGGGAGGGCCTCTGGCGGGAGGGTGCTACGCTGATGCCCCGCTGGTACCTGCACGGCCTGTTCGCGTAGCAGCCAGCGGGCGCGGTGTCGAAGCGCTCCCGCCCGCTTCAGCCCTGGTCTCCCGGACTCGGCGAGGTCATGCGAGCGCGCCGGTCGCGCCTGCCGATCCGGGCCGGCGCATGGGGATCCCGGGGCATGGAGCGGGGGCCGCGTGGTAGAGGTCCGACAGTGTTAGCGCGATTTCCGATGAGACAGAACCGCATCGAACCGCGACGTCCTTCCGTTCATCGGAAGAAAATTGCTCCATTTCAATGGCTCAGAGCGGATTCACCCGATCGGAACCGCTTGGAGCGGTTCCGTCGTATCGGGATCCGCTCTAGCCTGACGCCGCCGGAGCGGGCCGGGCACCGGTGACCCGCGTGCCCCGGTCACTGCGCCGGCGCATCGAGCGGGGAGAGGGAGCATGCTGACCATCGACGGCGACCGGCTGCTCGCCGACCTCAACCACCTCCGGGAGTTCGGCCGCTACAAGACCGGTGTCCACCGCCCGACCTACTCCCCCGAGGACGTGGCCGCCCGGGCCTGGATCGCGGATCGCATGGCCGAGGCCGGGCTCGAGGTCACGACGGACGGCATCGGCAACGTGGTCGGTCGGAGCCCGCGCGCCGGCCCGAAGCTCCTGATCGGCTCGCACAGCGAGTCCCAGAACCACGCCGGCTGGCTCGACGGCGCGCTCGGCGTGATCTACGGCATCGAGGTGGCGCGCGCGGCCCAGGCCGATCCCGCCGCCGCGGGCCTCGGGGTGGACGCGATCTGCTTCGCCGACGAGGAAGGCCACTACGGCTCGTTCACCGGCAGCCGCTCGTTCACCGGCCTGCTCGACGAGGACGAGATCGACCGGCTCCTGAACCGCTACGACGGGACCCCGCTCCGCACCGCCCTGGAGCGCGCCGGCTACGCCGGGCGGCCGCGCGAGCTGATCGATCCGGACCGCTACCGGGGCTTCCTCGAAGCCCACATCGAGCAAGGGGACTACCTCGAGAGCGCCGGCCTCGCGGTCGGCATCGTCACCAGCATCGTCGCGATCTGGCAGTACCGGATCGTCGCCGAGGGCGAGCAGAACCACGCCGGCACGACCCGGATGGCGGTCCGCAAGGACGCCGGGCTCGCGCTGGTCAGGCTCGCCGCCGCGATCGACCGCCGGTTCCCCGAGGTCGCGGGCGAGCGGACCGTCTGGACCACCGGGCGGATGACCTTCGAGCCGGGGGCGCCGAGCATCATCCCGGGGCGCGCCGAGATGCTGTTCCAGTTCAGGGACGCCGATCCCGAGCGGCTGGAGCGGCTCGAGGCGGCCCTTCGGGAGCTGGTCGAAGAGGCCGACCGCGCGGGCCCGTGCAGCCTCGGGCTCGAGGTGCTCTCGCAGTCGGTGCCCAAGGCGATGGACCCGGACTTCCAGGACGCGCTCGAGGCCGCCGCCGAGCGGCACGCGCCGGGCCGGCACATGCGGATGCCGAGCGCCGCCGGCCATGATGCGCAGATCCTCGCGCGGAGGGTCCGGGCCGGGATGCTGTTCGTGCCAAGCATCGGCGGGATCAGCCACCACTGGACCGAGAACACGCGCGACGAGGACATCGTGACCGGCTGCGAGGTCCTGGCGACCGCGGCCGCGATCATCGGCAACCGCTGACGGCGCGCCCTGGGGCGGAGCATCCAGGTCGGCGTCAACCCGAGCCGTAGCGGGCGTAGGTGAGGCCGTCGAGCTCGACCGGCGGGGTCCGGCCGCCGATCACCGCCGCCAGCACCTCGGCCGAGCCGCACGCCATGGTCCAGCCGAGATGCCCGTGGCCGGTGTTGAGGAACAGGTTGGCGACCGGGGTCGCGCCGAGGATCGGGACCCCCTCGGGGGTCATGGGCCGGAGCCCGCTCCAGGGCTCGATCGCCGCGGGATCGGCGTGGTCCCTGAGCGCCGGATACACCTTGAGCGCCGAGTTCCAGATGTAGCGCGCCCGGCGCGGGTCCGGCACCGCATCGTGACCCGCGAACTCGGCCGAGCCGGCGAGCCGGAGGCGGTCGCCGAGCGGCACCACCCCCATCTTCAGCGCCTCGTCCGAGACCGGCATCCGGGGCGCGGCGTTCCAGCCGTCGAGCGGCACGGTCAGCGAGTAGCCCTTGACCGGATAGATCGGCAGCGTCAGGCCGGCGCCCCGGGCGAGCGGCGGGCTGTAGCTGCCGCAGGCGAGGACGAAGGCGTCGGCCTCGATGCGCCCGTCGCTGGTGTGGGCGGCGGTGATCCGCCCGTCGTCCCGCCCGAGGCGCTCGACCGTGGTCCCGAACCGGAATGCGACCCCGTGCCGCGCCGCGGCGACCTCCGCGAGCTCCCGGGTGAACAGGCCGCAGTCGCCGGATTCGTCGTCCGGAAAGTGGATCCCGCCGGCGAGCTCGCCGCGCACCGGCTCGAGCGCCGGCTCGAGCTCGATCACCCGGTCCACGTCGAGGCTCCGGTGCGCGACGCCGTGCGGCTCGAGCATG
>DASUSF010000094.1:0-7153 GCA_036375275.1 Geminicoccaceae bacterium
CCTTCCTGGCGCTTCGGTGCCATGTGGGCGAGCGCCGCGGTGAGCTGCCCGAGGCTCTCGAGGTTGTGGATGGTGCGGATGTCGTCGACGTGGCGGACGATCGCCTGGGCGCCGGTCGCGACCGGCTCGTACGCCTCGTAGCGGAGCAGCGGGTTCAGCCAGATCAGCCGCCGGCAGGACCGGTGCAGGCGCTCCATCTCGCGCTCCAGGCCTTCGGCGGCGTCGCGGTCCAGGCCGTCGGTGATGAACAGCACCACGGCGCCCTGGCCGAGGACGCGCCGCGACCAGTCGTGGTTGAACTCCCTGAGGCAGGCGCCGATCCGGGTGCCGCCGGACCAGTCCTGGACCAGCTCGCCGACCTTCCGGAGCGCGATGTCGATGTCGCGGTTGCGGAGCTGCCGGGTGACGTTGGTGAGGCGGGTCCCGAACAGGAACGAATGGACCCGGTCGCGGTCCGAGGTCACCGCGTGCATGAAGTGCAGGAGCATGCGGGAGTAGCGCTCCATCGAGCCCGAGATGTCGCACAGCACGACCAGCGGCGGGTGCCGGCGGATCCGGCGCTTGCGCTTGAGGTCGATGACCGCGCCGCCGCCGCGGAGCGAGCCGCGCAGCGTCCGCCGCATGTCGAACCGCCAGCCGGTCGGGTCCTGGCGGAAGCGGCGGGTCGGGACGTCCTGGATCGGCAGCCGCATGCGTCCGATCGAGGCCTTGGCGCGCGCGATCTCCTCGGCGCTCATCTGCTCGAAGTCCTTGTGCTGCAGGATCTCCCGCTCCGAGAAGGAGAGCGAGGCGTCGAGCTCGATCTCCTCGGGCTGCTGGTCGTCGTCCGGCGCCTCGCCGACGCCCGGCCGCTTCTCGGGCGCGAGCGCCTCGGCGACCCGCCGGTTCATCTCCTCGTCGGCGCCGGCGGGCGCGGCGCCCTCGACCTGCGGCATCAGGAGCTGCATGATCTTCTCGAGCAGGTCGGGCTTCCGCCAGAAGATGTGGAACGCCTGGTCGAAGATCTCCCGCTGGTCCCGCCGGTTCACGAACACCGCGTGCAGCGTCCAGTAGAAGTCGCGGCGGTTGCGCACGCCCACGGTCTCGACCGCGCGGAGCGCATCGAGCACCTTGCCCGGCCCGACCGGCAGCCCCGCCGCACGCAGCACGCGGGCGAAGTGCATGACGTTCGCGGCGAAGCGCCCGCTCGATGGCGCCGCGGGCGGCTCGCTCGGGGCGGACGAGGCCAAGGAATCGCTCCCCCTTACGAGGTCGAGCCCAGGTGGGCGAGCGCCTCCGCCGGGACCAGCGGCATCGTCCCCTCGGTCCCCGGCTTCTGCCAGTAGAACCGGAGCGTGGACGTGTTCTTGCGCTCGAAGTAGCGGATCGTGATCGGGACCCAGCCCGGCGTCTCGGCATGGACCATGCCGATGTCCGACCACTGGTCGGCGTGCACGTCCGGGTCCTCGAGGACCATGTAGTCGTCGATCTCCAGCCGGACGCCGTCATTCGACTGGAAGGCGAACGCGTACGTCCCTGGCTGGTCGAGGTGGATGAGCCCGGTGATCTTTGCCATCACGCCGTCGCGCCCGGTGGACGTGAGCACGTTGTTGAGGCCGACGCTGGAGTTCAGCTCGGTCAGCGGCTCCCCCGGAGCGCACTCCTTCGAGGCCTCGAGCTCCACCATCTCGTTGATGTGCCGGACGAGCTCGTACATGTAACAGACCTCGAGCCCGGGCTTCAGGTCCCCGGCCGCAGGCTGAGGCTCGACCGGCTCGACCATCTGCCCGAGCGCGATCGCCGGACAGAGCGCCGTCGCGGCGGCGATCAGAAGTCCCTGGACTCTCGGGCTGCGCATCATCCTCCCCTTTTTCTCTGCCGCCGCCGCGGGGCGGCAGGCACGCTGGTTGAACAATGCCGGCAAGACGCGGGCGGGTCCACCGCCCCCGGCGCCTCGCCCGCGACGAAGGAGATCAGGGCACGATGCCGTCGTAGAGCCGGGTGACGTCGAGATCCACTCCCGGAGGTTCGAGGCGGAGGCGCCCACCCGTCACCAGCGAAGTGAGGAAGCGTCCGTCCAGGTCGTCACGACGCTCGTGGTGGACCACCCGACGGCCGTCCTGGGCGATGGTCAGGTAGTGGCGGACGGTCGGAATCCGCAGATACAGCATGAGCTTCCGGCCGAGATCGTCCTTCTCGCCCGAGGGCGACAGGACCTCGACGATGATCGTGGGCTCGTCGATCCGTGGCGTGGTGAGATCCGGGGGGCCGCAGCTCACCACGACGTCCGGGATCAACGAGGAGCCTTCGACCTCGACCACGGCGCCATCGACGAAGGCTTCGCAGCCGGTGCCCTCGAGCCCGGCGCCGAGCATGCGCGCCATCCGGCTCTTCAAGAGCGTGTGCGCCTTCGAGCCCGGCGCCATCATCGACGCGGTACCGCCCACGAACTCCCAGACATCGGGCTGCCGCTCGTGCCAGATGCGGAACTCCTCGAGCGTGCGCGGTCGGTCGATGGCCGGCTGGTGCATCGCCCCGCCTCCTCTCCCGCACTTCCATCGACGTCTAAAGCAATTCCCGATCAGGTGGAACCACCGCGGCGGGGCGGACGCGCCGCGCCAGTCGAGGAAAATCGCTCCATGTCAACGTCCTGGAGCAGCTTCATCCATACGACGGTCGCCGGGTGGCGAGCGAGGCTGACCGGATGCCGCCCAAGGGGGCGTCGGCGTCACTGAGCGGCGGCGCGAATCTCGGCGTTGACCTGCTGCAGGAGCCGCGCCGCCTCGCTGCCCTGGATCTTGGCGATGTCGTCCTGGTACTTGAGCAGCGCGCCGAGGGTGTCGTTGATCGTCGCGGGATCCAGCTCCAGCCGGTCGAGGGTCATCAGCGCCTGGGTCCAGTCCAGCGTCTCGGCCACGCCCGGCAGCTTGAACAGGTCCTCGGCGCGGAGCTTCTGGACGAAGCCGGTGATCTGCCGGGTCAGGCGCTCCGGGACGTCGGGCAGGCGGGCCTGGATGATCTCCATCTCCCGCTCGGCGCTCGGATAGTCGACCCAGTGGTAGAAGCAGCGCCGCTTGAGCGCGTCGTGGATCTCGCGCGTCCGGTTGGAGGTGATGATCACGATCGGCGGCTGGTCGGCGCGGATCGTGCCGAGCTCCGGGATGGTGATCTGGAAGTCGGCCAGAACCTCGAGCAGGTAGGCCTCGAACGGCTCGTCGGTCCGGTCCAGCTCGTCGATCAGGAGCACCGGCGCGCCCGCGGCGTGCGGCTCCAGGGCCTGGAGCAGGGGCCGGCGGATCAGGAAGTCGCTGCCGAAGATGTCCTTGGCGAGCGCCGTGCGGTCCGCCCCGCCCTCGGCCTCGGCGAGCCGGATCTCCAGCATCTGGCGGGGATAGTTCCACTCGTACACCGCCGAGGCGACGTCAAGCCCCTCGTAGCATTGCAGCCGGACCAGGTCGCGGCGCAGCGTCTGGCTGAGGACCTTCGCGATCTCCGTCTTGCCGACTCCGGCCTCGCCTTCGAGAAACAGCGGCCGGCCCAGCTTGAGCGCCAGGAACAGGGCGGTCGCGAGCGACCGGTCGGCGATGTAGTCGCCGCGGCGCAACAGCTCGTGGACGTCGGTGACGGAGGTGATGTCGGTCATGGTTCCGGGTTCGGCGTGCGGCTCGGGCCTTCTGGCGTCCGCGTCGCGCTGGCGGCGCGCGTCATCTGCTTTTCATAGGAGCGCGACCCGCGCTCCACAATGCCGGCGCGGGGCCTGCACGCCCGTCGCCGTCGCCCGTCGTCCGGCCCAGGAGGGGAAACCGATGCAGGACAAAGGGATGCGTGAGAAATCTCGCTCGCTGCTCGCAAATGCGCCCGCTCCGCGGACGGAACGGGCGCCTGAGGTCGGCCGGTCTTCATCAAAGGGATCAGCTTGAAATCACCCGGCGCTCGGAATGCTGTGGTTGAACGGAAAGATGCACAGCGAACTTAGCTCGAATGCCGACGACTTGCATCAGGATTCTGCTCGCTCGCTCGTGCGACGCCGGTTGCTGCGGCGGCGCCCGCCGGTGGCCGGGGGCGGGGACGCCGCCGGCGTCTCCGGCGCCGCCGGGCGACGCGGACGCTGGGCGAGCGCTTCGGCCATGGCCGCGAGATGGACGTCGGTGGTACCGCAGCAGCCGCCGATGATCCGGGCGCCGGCATCGCGCGCCGCGGCCGCATAGTCGGCCATCACCGAGGGCGTGCCGTCGTAGTGCAGCTCGCCCGCTTCGTAGCGGGGGATGCCACAGTTGCCCTTGGCGACGATCACGTCGTTCGGACCGGCCGCGGTCGCCAGCGCCCGGACGGTCCGCACCAGCTCGTCCGGGCGGACGCCGCAGTTGGCGCCGAACGCGACCGGGCGCGGGATCAGCCGCTCGCGCAGCGAGATGGCGTCCTCCGGGGTCAGGCCCATCATGGTCCGGCCGGCGGTGTCGAAGGTCATGGTGACGACCAGCGGCAGCCCGGTGCGCCCGGCGCCGGCCACCGCCGCCTCGACCTCTTCCCTGCTGGACATCGTCTCGATCCAGAGCAGGTCGGCGCCGGCCCCGGCGAGCGCTTCCGCCTGCTCGGCGAAGGCGTCGACCACGGCCTCGGGCGGGCATGGGCCGAGGGGCGCCAGGATCTCTCCGCTCGGCCCGAGGTCGCCCGCGACCAGGACCGGCCGCCCGACGTGGGACGCCGCGGCCCGCGCCACCTCGACCGCGCGCCGGTTCAGCTCGCCGACCCGCTCGTCGAGGCCATGCAGCTTCAGGCGCAAGCGGTTGGCGCCGAAGCTGTTGGTGAGGATCAGGTCGGCGCCCGCGCGAATGAAACGCTCGTGCACCCCTCGCACCCGATCGGGATGGAGGACGTTCCAGAGCTCCGGACTATCGCCGGTCTCGAGCCCGAGGGCGAACAGGCTCGTGCCCATCGCGCCGTCGGCGAGGACCACTTCGCGCGCCCCGAGCAGATCGTCGAGGGTCATCGGCGCGACGTTCCGGCTGGCACCGCTCTGATCCATCGAGATGGAGCAGTCTTCTTCCGATGAGCGGAAGGAGGTTGCGGTTCGATTGGGTCCCGTCCCATCGGGGAATTGCTCAGCCGGTGGCCGATGCGGGGCGCCGGCGGCGGCGCGGGCGACTGTCGGCGGCGCTGGTGATGCCACGGGCGCGGCGGCGCGCCCTCAGCTCCTGGACGATCGCGAGGCGCTCCGCGGAACCGGCCGCGGGCCACGCGGCGATCTCGGCGAGGGTCCTGAGGCAGCCCTCGCACAGGCCCGTGTCAGGCTCCAGCCGGCAGATGCCGATGCAGGGAGAGGGGATCTCGCTCAACGGGCGCTTCCGGCGGTTCGGACGGGCAGGCTCGAAGGGGAGCGGACGTTCTCAGATCGGCCGGACCGGACTTGCGCCGACGCGACCCGTGCTTGTCCGCGGGCGGCAGGACCTGGAGCGGATCCCGATAGGACGGAACCGGCTGCAAGCGTTTCCGATCGGGTGAATCCGCTCCGACCCATCGAGATAGAGCAATTTTCTTCCGATGAGCTCAAGGACGTCGCAGTTTCGTGCAGTTCTGTCGGAAATTGCTCTAGACCGGGGTGATCTCGATCGCGTCGACCTTCGCCGGGTAGAAGGCGAGGTGGCCCCGGATGGCCTCGACCGCCGGGAAGGGCTCCTCGTAGCTCCAGACCGCGTCCGCCAGCCGACGCTCGCCGACCCGGATGTGGAAGTACCTGGCCTCGCCCTTGTACGGGCACCAGGTGGTCTGGGCGCTCGCTTCCAGCCGGTCCATGACGGCGTCCGCCCGCGGCAGATAGTGGACCGGCGGATGGCCGGCCTCTCGCAGGACGAGCGGCGCGCTGCTGTCCGCGACCACTTCGCCGTTCACCAGAACCCGGACCCGCTCGCTGCCCGGCTCGACCGTGATCGGATGATCCGGCCCCGGCTCCTTCCTGATCCGCTCTGCCATGTCGCCCTCCGGTGATCTCTGCTCGCCAGGTGAACGTGGTGCGCCCCCGGCCGCCCGGCGAGGGGATCGTCAAGGGACGACCGGAACGGGCAGCGTCCGGCCCCGCCCGCCGGCGACTTCCCTGAGCCGGTCCGGGTAGTCGGTGATGATGCCGTCGACGCCGAGATCGATCAGGTGCGCCATGCTCTCCCTGTCGTTGACCGTCCAGACCACCACCTCGAGCCCGAGCGCGTGCGCCCGCGCGAGATCGGCCGCGGCGAGGTCGCCGTGGTAGGGCGACCACACCTCGCAGCCCGCAGCGCCGACGAGGTCCGGCACGCTCTCGAAATCGTCGGCGTCCAGCCCGGCGAGCCAGGGCGAGGCGCCGGCGCGCCAGCGCTCGAGGGTGTCGAGCCAGCGGCGCTCGGCGGTGAGGCAGACGGTCCTAACCTCGGGCGCGCGCTCGTTCACGACCCGGAGCGTCCGCCAGTCGAAGCTCTGGACGGTGGTCCGCCCGGCGATGCCGAGCGCCCGGATCTCCTCGACCAGCTCGCGCGCGAAAACCTCCGGCGGCGGCGCGAGGTCGGGCTCGAGCGGCGAGAGCTTGGTCTCGACGTTGAAGCGGACGGCGTCCGCGCCGAGCCGCCGCGTGAGCGCGACGACCTCGGCGAGCGTCGGCACGCGCGCGCCGTCGGCCGGACGCTGTTCCGGGAAGTCCTCGGCGTGATCGCTGCCGGGACGGCTCCGCCCGACGTCGAAGGCCTGGATCTGCTCGAGGTCCAGGTCCAGAAGCCGCGGCCCCGGCGGCTCGAGCCAGCGGCCGGCCGGGTCGCGGGTCAGATCGGGGTCGAGGCGCGGATCGTGGCTGACCACGAGCTCCCCGTCCCGGCTCATCCCGAGGTCGAGCTCGAGGGTCGTGACGCCGATCCGGAGCGCCGTCTCGAACCCCGGGAGCGTGTTCTCCGGGGCCAGCCCGCGGGCGCCCCGATGACCCTGCAGATCGAAGGCCGCGCCGGGCGGCGCCGCCGCGCCGAGCAGGAGCCCCACGGCGGCGAAAAGAAGGCCCGGCGAGACTCTCATCGAAAATCCGCCGTGATAGGATGATGCGAGCTCGGGACCACGGCGGCCGCCTGCATGATCGAGACCTTCCACGCCTACGGGGTCGACGACCTCAGCCTCTACGACGATGCCGACGCCGCCGTCGAGCGGATCGAGGCGATCTACG
>DASUSF010000095.1:0-9573 GCA_036375275.1 Geminicoccaceae bacterium
CGGCCGCCTCCTGACCCCGCACGAACGCTACGTGCTCCCGGGCGTGAGCCGGCAGACCGTGATCGATCTCGCGCGCGAGGTCGACATCCCGTTCGCCGAGGCCGACCTCGACCTCTACGACGCCTACACCGCGGACGAGGCCTTCATCACCTCGACCAGCCTCTGCCTCTGCCCCGTCCGCTCGGTCAACGGCACGACGATCGGGGACGGCGCCCTGCCGGGCCCGCTGACCCGGCGGCTCCGCGATGCCTACACCGACCTCGTCGGCCTCGACTTCACCGCCCAATACCTCGCTCACCTGAGCTGAACTGCTGCAGCGTTCGTGGACTTCGAGCGAAGCACGCAATGTGGACTGCGTCGTGCGGGATGGCGCGACTAAGACTGAAATATTCCAAGAATGGAGAGACTGCCGCGATTTTCTTGAGCGGGCACATCCTTCCGGAGTGATCAGGCCTGTATCAAGGCAAGCCGGTGCCAGCTTGGCTGGACACCCAACTAGGTACAGACAGCAAGTATGGATGAACTCACGACCATTCATGCCACCGGCAACATAGATTTGCTGCCGGACAGCGTACGGATCGAATTCGCTGCTGCCGACGGTGTCTTCTGCAGGGCATTCCTCGCCTTGCGGCACACCTTGACAGGGACAAGGAACAGCCAGCTACCTCAGCGCCTCGCCGAGGACGCCGGCGCGCCGCATGAGGAGCGCGACGAGGGCGATGGTGACGACGCTGAGCCCGATCAGGAGCGTCGCGATCGCGGTGATGGTCGGGTTCACCTGGAGGATCAGCTCGTTGAACATCCGCTTCGGGATGGTCTCGTAAGCCCCGGCGACGAAGATGGTCACGATCACCTCGTCGAAGCTGATGATGAACGCGAAGATCCAGGCGGCGAAGGCGCTCGGCAGGAGGTTGGGGAGCAGCACGCTCCGGAACATCCGGAACCAGGAGGCGCCGAGGCTGAGCGCCACCTGCTCGATCCGGAGGTCGAAGGCGCGGATCGCGACCGACATGAGCAGCACGACGTAGGGCACGGTCAGCACCGTGTGCGCGATGATCAGGCCGGTGATCGTGCCGAGCAGCCCGAGCTTCGCGAAGTAGATGTAGAGCGCGACCGCGGTGATCACCGGCGGCAGGATCAAGGGCGCGACGAAATTGCCCTCGAGGATCGCTCGCCCGCGGAAAGTCCCGCGCACCAGACCGTACGCCGCGACGCTGCCGAGCGCGAGGGCGAGCAGCGAGGCCGCGAACGCGACGATCGCCGAGGTTTCGGCCGCCCGCAGCCAGCGGGGGTCGCCGAAGAAGCTCTCATACCAGCGGAGCGACAGCCCGGGCGGCGGGAACTCGAGCGACGAGGCGCTCGAGAACGACATCGGCACCACGATCGCGATCGGCAGGCAGAGGAACAGGAGCACGGCGCCGCCGAGCACGGCAATCATGAAGCGCCCGAGGCGCCCCTCCTCCGCCCGGCGCGCCCGCACCTCGCTCGGACGCCCCACCGCTGGCCCGACCCGCGCCGCCATCAGGCCTGCGCCTTCGCGCCGACCCGGCGGTAGGCGGCGTAGCAGGTGAGGGTCAGGATCAGGAGCACGGTCGAGATCGCGGCGGCCAGCTCCCACCGCGGCAGGCGGTTGATCAGGAGGTCGAGCATGTTCGCGATCATCGGCACCCGCCCGCCGCCGAGGATCGCCGGCGTGATGAAGAAGCCGAGGGTCAGGATGAAGACCAGGATCGCGCCGGCGGCGAGCGAGGGCACGGTCAGCGGGAAGAACACGCGCCAGAAGATCGTCCACCGGGACGCGCCGAGCGAGGCCGCGGCCTGGAGCAGGCGGTCGTCGAGCTTCACCATCGCCGCGAACAGCGGCAACACCAGGAACGGCAGCAGGATGTTGGTCGTGCCGAGGATCACCCCGAACTCGTTGTAGAGAAAGCTCACCGGCTGCTCGGCCAGGCCGAGCCACTGGATCGTCCGATTGACCAGGCCGTCGTTGCCGAGGACCACGATCCAGGCGTAGGTGCGGACCAGGATCGACACCCAGAACGGCAGGACGACGAGCGCCAGCGCCAGCATCTGCCTGGAGCGCTCGAGCCCGCGCATCCAGTAGGCGAGCGGGTAGCCGAGCAGCGCGCAGACCACGGTCGCGATCAGGGCGATGCGGAACGTGTTGCCCAGCACCTTGAGGTAGACCGGCCGCTCGACGATCTGGGCGTAGTGCGCGAGCGGGTCTTCGCCTTCGACGCTCCAGCCGAGCATCAGCGCGATCGGCAGGTTGAAGGCGACCAGCATGAGCAGGAGCAGCGGCAGCACGAAGGCGACGCCGCCGGAGCGCCCGCGGCGACGCGCCTCCCACCTGTCGCTCTCCGCCTCTTCCTGGACCGCGCTCATGCGCGGGACGATAGGCGGCGCTCTTCGGCAAGTCGATCCCGGCCGCGGGGTTTCACTCCTGCTCCGTCGTCGCCCCCTTCCGGTGCTTGACCTTGCGCGTGTACCGCTTCCGCCCGGGGACGACTCGCCCCGCCATCGCCTGCTCGATCAGCGCCTTCGCGACCGGGTTCCGCCGCCTGATCGCCCCGTGGTCCCGATCCTTCCTCGCGCGCTTCCTGGTCACCGCCGCGCCCTTGCGCTCCGCACGATCATCAGCCAAGGCAGAGGAAGCCAAGCCCGGCACGAATTCAACATGCCGGGCGCGCAGGGAACGAAGGTCGGTGACGCAGCGGAGCGGGGCATGAGCGTCAATCGGTGGGTGACGACGCCGCTGCGCCAGATCCCGGGCATGCGGTAGCCGCCAGCCATGGACTTCCTCGTCATCCAGGCGCTGAACGGCCTCGCCTCCGCATCGTCCCTGTTCCTGGTCGCGGTCGGGCTGTCGATCATCTTCGGCGTTACCCGGATCGTGAACTTCGCCCACGGCTCGTTCTACATGCTGGGCGCGTACCTCGCGGTCACGTTCACCGGCTGGCTCGGCGGCGGGGCGTCGGCGCTCGGGTTCTGGGCGAGCCTGCTGCTCGCCTCGCTCGCGGTCGCGGCCCTCGGCGCGCTCATCGAGATCCTGCTGCTCCGGCGGATCTACCAGGCGCCGGAGCTGTTCCAGCTGCTCCTCACCTTCGGCGTGGTCCTGATCGTCGGCCAGGTCGTGCTGATCCTCTGGGGGCCGATCGACCTCGTCGGCCCGCGCGCGCCCGGACTGACCGGGGCGGTCACGATCCTCGGCCAGCGCTTCCCGACCTACGAGCTGGTGCTGATCGCGCTCGGCCCGCTGGTCCTCGGCGCGCTCTGGCTGATCTTCCAGAAGACCCGCTGGGGCATCCTGGTCCGGGCCGCGACCCAGGACCGGGAGATGGTCGGCGCCCTCGGCGTCAACCAGGCCTGGCTGTTCACCTCCGTCTTCGCGCTCGGCGCCTTCCTCGCCGCGTTCGGCGGCGCGCTGCAGCTGCCGCGCGACGCGGTCACCCACGACATGGACCTCCGGATCATCGCGGACGCGTTCGTCGTGGTCGTGGTCGGCGGGCTCGGCAGCATCATGGGCGCGTTCCTCGCCGCCCTGATCATCGGCGAGCTGACCGCGTTCGGGATCTGGGTGTTCCCCGAGATCACGCTGGTCCTGACCTTCCTGATCATGGCCGTGGTGCTGGTGGTGCGGCCATGGGGCCTGCTCGGCCGGCCCGAGCTCGCGGCCGGCGGCGCCGCGAGCATGGGCGCGCTGCCGATCGCTAGGCCGGGACGTCCGGCGCAGCTCGCCTTCGTGATCGCCGTCCTCGCCCTCCTCGTCCTGCCGCTCGTAACCGGAGGCTTCATCCCGGTGCTGCTGACCGAGATCTTCTGCCTCGCCCTGTTCGCCCAGAGCCTGCACTTCATCATGGGGCCGGGCGGCATGGTCTCGTTCGGTCACGCCGCCTACTTCGGCCTCGGCGCCTACGGCGCCGGCCTGACGCTCAAGCATCTGGCGGTGCCGATGGAGGTCGCGCTGCCGCTGGCGCCCGTCGTCGCCGGGCTCGGCGCGCTGCTGTTCGGCTGGTTCTGCGTCCGCCTCTCCGGCGTCTACCTCGCGATGCTCTCGCTCGCCTTCGCGCAGATCGTCTACGCCATCGTCTTCCAGTGGTACGAGTTCACCGGCGGCGACAACGGCCTGGTCGGGATCTGGCCCTCGGCCTGGGCGAGCTCGACCACCGTCTATTACTACCTGGCGCTCGCGCTCAATCTCGTCGCCATCCTGCTCCTTCGACGGTTCGTGATGGCGCCCTTCGGGCTCACGCTCCGCGCCTGCCGGGACGCACCCATGCGCGCCGAAGCGACGGGCGTCGACATCCGGCGGCAGCAGTGGCTGGCGTTCGCCGTCGCCGGCACCTTCGCGGGGCTCGGGGGTGGCGTGCTCGCCTTCCAGAAGGGCACGATCGACCCGACCTGGCTCGCCATCCCGCAGTCGATCGAGGGCCTGGTCATGGTCCTGCTCGGCGGGCTGCACAGCCTGAGCGGACCGGTGCTCGGCGCCACCGTGTACCACGGCCTCGAGTTCTGGCTCTCGACTACCGCCTACGACCTCGGCCTGCCGGCGCTGGCGCAGCACTGGCCGATGGTCATGGGCCTGATCATCGTCCTCCTGGTCCTGGTCTTCCCGAGCGGGCTCGCCGGCGTGTTCGTCCGCCGGACGTCCGACGCCGCCGGCTGATGGCGATGCTCGAGGTCCTGGGCCTGACCAGGGCCTTCGGCGGCAACGTCGCGGTCCAGGACGTCAGCTTCAGCGTCGACGCGGGCGAGCTGCTCGCGCTGATCGGGCCGAACGGCGCTGGCAAGACCACCTGCTTCAACTGCCTGAACGGCCAGCTCAAGCCCGATGCCGGCCGGATCATCCTCGACGGGCGGGACATCCAGGGCCTCCCGCCCCGCCGCGTGTTCCGCCAGGGCGTCGGCCGGACGTTCCAGATCACCCGGACCTTCGCCTCGATGACCGTGCGCGAGAACGTCCAGGCGGCGCTGATCGCGAGCCGGCGCCGGACCCTGGACCTGCTGAGCCGGGCGAACGACCAGTTCGGCGCCGAGGCCGACGCGCTGCTGGCGCGGGTGGGCATCGCGGATCAGGCCGGCCGCGCCTGCGCCGTGCTCGCCTACGGCGACCTCAAGCGGGTCGAGCTCGCGGTCGCCCTGGTCGGCGAGCCGAAGCTCCTGCTCATGGACGAGCCGACCGCCGGCATGGCGCCGCGCGAGCGGGTCGAGCTGATGGCGCTCGCACGCGAGATCGTCCGCGAGCGCAACCTCGCGGTGCTGTTCACCGAGCACGACATGGACGTGGTGTTCGGCCACGCCGACCGGATCATGGTGATGAACCGGGGCGAGGTGGTGGCGAGCGGGCCGCCCGAATCGATCCGGCGCGATCCGCTGGTGCAGGAGATCTACCTCGGCGTCGAGACCGACGGGGCGGCGAGCGCCGATGGCTGAGCCGGCGCTGCTCGAGGTCGAGGGCCTGCACACCCACTACGGCCGCGCCCACATCCTCGCCGACGTCGCGTTCAGCCTCTGCCCGGGCGAGGTGGTCGCCCTGATGGGGCGGAACGGCGCCGGCAAGTCGACCACGCTGAAGGCGATCATGGGCCTGGTCCCGCCGAGCGCCGGCCGGATCCGCTTCGCCGGCGCCGAGATCGCCGGCACGCCCCCGTTCCGGACCGCGCGCCGCGGCCTCGGTTACGTGCCGGAGGACCGCCGGGTCTTCGCCGACCTGACGGTGCGCGAGAACCTCGAGGTCGGACGCCAGCCGCCGCGACCGGGCTTCGCGGCCTGGACGCCCGAGCGCCTGTTCGGCCTGTTCCCGAACCTCGAGGAGCTGCAGAACCGGGCCGCCGGACGCACCTCCGGTGGCGAGCAGCAGATGCTGACCGTCGCCCGCACCCTCATGGGCAATCCCTCGGCGATCCTGCTCGACGAGCCGAGCGAGGGCCTGGCGCCGGTGATCGTCGCCCAGATGACCCGGACCATCCGGGAGCTGAAGCGGGAGGGCCTCGCCGTCCTGCTCTCCGAGCAGAACCTGGTCTTCGCGCGCGCGGTCGCCGATCGCGCCCTGATCATCGAGAAGGGGCGGATCCGGTTCACGGGCAGCATGCGCGAGCTCGAGGCCGACGCCGAGATCCGCCAAGCCTACCTGTCCGTGTGAAGCGAGGGGATCGTCCGTCCGACCCCGGGCGTCGTCGGTCCCGAGCCGGGTACCGCGTTCAATCTGAGCCGCGCGGGCGTTGTCGGCCCCGAGCCGGGTATCCCGTTCAATCTGAGCGGGCGTCGTCGGTCTGAGCCGGGTGTCCCGTTGGCGTGAGCCGCCGGTGCCGTGCGTCTGAGCCGGGTCCATCCGTGTGAACCGGGGCCGTCGATTAAGGTTCTGGTAAGCGTAAGCGGCGATCCTGAGGCTGGTCCATGGGATCCTGGGAATCCGCGCGCGGGCCCGGATGCTGGCGCGCGGACGGATTCCCACCATGGCCGGCGGCATGAGGCGATGGTGCCGGAGGGCGGTGAAGAAAGGGTAAACGGGAAGCGTCTCGACCGTGCCCCGGCCGCCCGAACCCGCTTGAGTGCAGGGTCGCGCCGGCGGCGCTTCATGGTTGACCGGACGGAGGCAGCAGAGCCGCCCGAACGCACTTGCGTGCAGCGGCCCGCCAACGCCCCTTCACGTCGACCGGAGAAGGGGCGAGCCGCAGGGACCGCACCGGGTCTGAGCCGGAGATGACAAGCCCGCCGCTTTCGGACAGCATACGCGCGGCGATCAGCGGTGGAGCGCACGGTTGGGGGCAGAGACGATCGTCGGCGTCGACGTCGGCGGCACCTTCACGGACCTGGTCCTGATCGAGCCCGCGAGCCGCCGGGCGCGCGTCGCCAAGGTCCCGACCACGGCCGACAACCAGGCCGGCGGGGTGCTGCACGCCCTCGAGGCGGCCGGGATCGAGCTCGCCGGCGTGCGCGCCCTGATCCACGGCACCACCACCACGACCAACGCCCTCCTGGAGCGGAAGCTCGCCCCGGTCGGCCTGATCACCACGGCGGGGTTCCGCGACGTGCTGGAGCTGGGCCGGCGGACCCGGCCCCGGCCCTACGGCCTGCTCGGGTCGTTCGAGCCCCTGATCCCGCGTCAGCGCCGGCTGGAAGTGAGCGAGCGGATCGATGCCTCGGGCGAGGTGCTGGAGCCGCTCGACGAGGCCGCCGTTCGGGATGCCGCACAGCGGCTCCTCGCACTCGGCAGCGAGACCCTGCTGATTCACTTCCTGCACGCCTACGCCAACCCGGTCCACGAGCGGCGCGCGGCCGAGATCGCGCGCGAGATCTGGCCGAACGAGCACATCACGATCGGCTCGGCGGTGCTGTCCGAGTACCGGGAATACGAGCGCGGCGTGACTGCAGCGGTCGAGGCTGCGGTCGGTCCGGTGCTCGCCCGCTATCTGGAGCGCCTGGAACGCGACCTCGAGGCGCGCGGCTTCGCCCACGACCTCCTGGTGATGCAGGGCAACGGCGGCTCGGCCGCCGCTTCGGAGGTCACCCGGAAGGCCGTGACCACGGTCATGTCGGGCCCCGCGTCCGGGGTCATGGCGGCGGCGGCCCTCGCCCGGGCGACCCGGCGGAGCAGCCTGATCACCTACGACATGGGCGGGACCAGCACCGACGTCGGCCTGATCCTGGACGGGCTGCCGGCGGTCACCGCCGAGCTCGAGCTCGACTACGCCATGCCGATCCACGTCCCGATGGTCGACGTGCATACGATCGGCGCCGGCGGTGGCTCGATCGCGCGGCTCGACGAGGCGGGGCTGCTCCGGGTCGGGCCGGAGAGCGCGGGCGCGGTGCCCGGCCCGATCTGCTACGGCCGGGGCGGGACGGAGCCGACCATCACCGATGCCAACCTGCTGCTCGGCCGCCTGGATCCGAAGGGCCTGCTGGCGCTCGAGGGTGGCGCCGACGTCGATCTGGTCCGGCGGCGGATCGACGAGCGGATCGGCCGCCCGCTCGGCCTCGCGCCCGACGACGCCGCGGTCGCGATCCTCCGCGTCGCCAGCGACCGGATGGCGGGGGCGATTCGGATGGTGAGCCTCGCCCGGGGCCACGACCCGCGCGACTTCACGCTCATGGCCTACGGCGGCGCCGGACCGCTGCACGCGAGCGCCCTCGCCCGCGAGCTCGGCATCCCCCGGGTCCTGGTCCCGGCGCGGCCCGGCATCACCAACGCGATCGGCTGCGCCACGGCCGACCTCCGGCAGGACTTCGTCAACACCGTCAACCGCCCCCTGCCCTCCCTCGATCCCGAGCTGGTCCGGGACCTGCTGGCAGCGCAGCTCGAGGCCGGACGCACCTGGCTGACGCGCCAGGGGGTGGCGACCGGGGAGGTCGAGGTCCGCCGCTTCGCCGACATGCAGTTCGAGGGCCAGACCCACATCCTGACCGTGGCGCTGCCCGACCCGGCGCCCTCGGTGCGGACGCTCCACGAGCTGTTCGCCCGCGCCTACCACGACCGCTTCGAGGTCGAGCTGGAGGAGATCCGCCCGGTGCTGGTCAACCTGCACAGCGCCATCATCGGCCATCGTCCGCCCGTACCGCTGGACGCGCTCGCCGAACCCGCCGATGGGACCGGGCCGGAGCTCGGAGCCCGCCCGGTCCGGTTCGGCGAGCGATGGATGACAACCCCGGTGCTGGCCCGACGCGCGCTGGCGCCGGGGACGGCGCTCGAGGGTCCGGCCGTGATCCAGCAGCTCGATGCGACCACGCTCCTCGAGCCGGGCGACCGGCTCGAGGTCGACCGGCTCGGCAACCTCCTGATCGAGATCGGCCGGTGAGCGCGCCGGCCGCGGAGCTCGACCCGATCACGCTCGCGGTGATCGACAATGGCCTCAGGCAGGTCTGCAACGAGATGGACCTCGCCTTCGTCCGCGCCGCCTTCAGTCCGGTGATCTCGGAGGCGATGGACCGCTCCGATGGGATCTATGCCCGGGACGACGGCGCGCTCATCGCCCAGGGCGACCTCGGCCTGCCGGTCTTCGTCGGCACCATGCAGTTCTCCACCGCCGCCGTGATCGAGCGCGTCCGGCACGTCCGCCCGGGCGACGTGATCGTGGTCAACGATCCGTACCTCGGCGGCACCCACCTGATGGACGTGAAGTTCGTCCGCCCCTTCTTCTACCGGGGGGAGCTGTTCGCCTGGCTCGCCAACACCGGGCACTGGCCGGACATGGGCGGCATGGTGCCGGGCGGCTTCTCGGCGCACGCCACCGAGGTCGAGCAGGAGGGCCTCCGGCTGCCGCCGGTCAGGCTGTTCAAGGAGGGCCGGCTGGACGAGGAGATCCTGCGGATCATCCTCGCCAACATCCGGATCGCCGACCAGCGGATCGGCGACATCAAGGCGCAGGCGGCGGCGCTCGCCGTCGGCGACCGACGGCTGACCGCGCTCCTCGACCGCTATGGCCGGGCGGTGGTCGAGGCCGCGATCCTGGAGCTGCGCCGCCGCGCCGCCGAGCGTGGTGTCGAGAAGTTCGGGGGACGTCTCGCTTTCGCGTCGCACCTCGCGCTTCGCGCCCGCGCCGCCCACGCCGGCGTCGCGGTCTAAGCGAGCTCGTC
>DASUSF010000096.1:0-3562 GCA_036375275.1 Geminicoccaceae bacterium
CGATCTGGACGCGCGCGAGCTGCTGTTCCGGGTCTGGGGACGGACGTTCGTGAACGCCGCCTTCACCTACACGCGGAAGGACGGCAACCGCTTCAACGACGGGCGGCGGGGCGCGTGGTACGCGGCGCTCGACGATCTGACGTCGCTCGAGGAGGTGGCTTGGCACCGCACCCGCGAGCTCGGTTTCATCGGCGCGTTCGAGGACGAAGGTGTCTATCAGGCCCTAATCGCAGCGTTCATCGGCGCGTTTCCCGACCTTCGCCCGGTCGAGATCCGCCCGCCCTGCCTCGATCCCGATCCGACGACCGGCTATCCGGCCGGGCAGGCGCTGGCGCGCGAGCTCCGGGCCGACGGCGCGCCCGGGCTGATCTACCCGTCGGTGCGGCGGCCGGGTGGCGTCTGCCTGGTCGCGTTTCAGCCGCACGCGGTCCAGAACATCCGGCCGGGCGCGCGCTGGAAGCTGATCTGGCGGGGCTCGCCGGCCTGGACCGCCACCACCGTCTGATGCGGCGCCGGCCCGTTCGCTCCCATGCCAGCGGACCATGACGGCTTCATCAGGGCGCCACTGCGGCCGCGCGGCGGACGGGCAGCTCAGGACGCCGACACGGTCTCCCCTCGATGCACGCGTGGTTGACGTTCGAGCAAACTCTGTGGCGCATCCTGGGAATGGTCAGTGCGATCCCGGGACTCCGCGTGCCGGCCGATGTCGGGCGCGGGACGGAGTCCCAGCCTGCTCGAGCCTCCGGCAGGCCAGGCGTGGCAGCGGGGAACGAAGCGAGGGTTGGCTCGCCACCCTGACGTCCTCCGCGGGCGACGCACGGCCCCGCGGCGCCGGTTCGGAGGCGGAGGTGGCGTTGGCTGGATCCTTCGTTCGCGCGCCCCTTGCGCCGGTCGGCCGGAGCCCGCTCGCGGCGCCGGCCGTCGGAAGGAGGCAGCGCGCAGCGCCACGAGTGAACCGCGTCAGGTGGGTGGGCGGTAGGGAATGCCGTCCGGGTCCTCGCTGCCGCTCCGGTAGCGGACCACGCCGTCGCCGAAGCCGATCAGCCTGCCCGCCTCGTCCAGAACCTCGGCGCTCGCCATGACGATCTTCCGCCCGCCGCCGCGCTTGCGCGCCACCGTGGTCAGGACGCCGTCGCGCGCCTGACCGGCGAAGTGGGTGGTGAGCGTGACGCTCACGACCCAGCGGACGTGGCCGGGCTTTCGGCACCAGGTCGCGGCGTACCCGCAGGCCGTGTCCAGCAGCGTCGAGACGATGCCGCCATGGAGGACGCCGCTCCGGTTCAGGTGCTCGGGCCGGACCGCCATGGTCATGCGGACGAAGCCATCCTCCCATTCGACCACCTCGAAGCCGAGCAGGCGGCCGAACGCGCCGATGTCGGGTCGGTTCATCATGTCGGGTCGGTCATCGCATCCGCGCCTCGGGCCGGAAGCCATCGCGCCGGCACGGCGGTGCGACACGGACGATGGCGGGCTCGCGGAAGGTTACCACGATCGGCCGGCCGAGGAAGCGGACCCGGCGGTGGCCACGACCGGCGACTGCCTGATTCGCTCCCAGCCACGGCGCCGGGGCTGAAGCCCCCGCCGAGGCCGGCGCGGAGGTGGCTCGGCAAGGGACGAGGGAGCTTGTCTGCCGACTGTCGACAGTCTACGGTCGCCGGATAGACATCCATGATCTCGGGCCCGTGAGACTCATGCCGCACCCCGCCGCCAGCCAGGCGCTCAGCCGCTATGTCGTGCTCGATCTGAGCCGGGTCCGCGCCGGTCCGACCTGCGTCCGCCAGCTCGCCGACTGGGGCGCGGACGTGATCAAGATCGAGATCCCGGACAAGGGGCCGGACGCCAACGCGCTCGGTGGCCCGCGCGCCGGCCCGGACTTCCAGAACCTGCACCGCAACAAGCGGAGCATGACCCTCAACCTCAAGAGCGAGCAGGGCCGGGCGATCTTCATGCAGATGGTCGAGCGGGCCGACGTCGTGGTCGAGAATTACCGGCCGGACGTGAAGCACCGGCTCGGGGTCGGCTACGACGAGCTCAGGGCGGTCAACCCGCGGATCATCCTCGCCAGCATCAGCGGCTTCGGGCAGGACGGGCCGTACGCCAGGCGGCCGGGCTTCGACCAGATCGCCCAGGGCATGGGCGGGCTGATGTCGATCACCGGCCTGCCGGGGCAGGGGCCGGTCCGGGTCGGCATCCCGATCGCAGACCTCTGCGCCGGCCTGTTCGCGGCCCAGGGCGTCCTGCTGGCGCTGCTCGAGCGCGAGCGCTCCGGCGAGGGCCAGTGGGTGCAGACCTCGCTGCTCCAGGCCCAGGTGTTCATGCTCGACTTCCAGGCGGCGCGCTGGCTGATGGACCACGAGGTGCCGCAGCAGGCGGGCAACAACCATCCGACCAGCATCCCGACCGGAGTGTTCCCGACCGCCGACGGCTACATCAACCTCGCCGTCGCCGGGCAGGCGATCTGGCAGCGCTTCTGCCGCGCCATCGGCCACGAGGAGCTGATGGAGAACCCGGATTACGCCTCTCCCGCCAACCGGTCGAAGAACCGCGACCGGCTGAACGACGCGATCGCGGCCATCACGGCCGGACAACCGTCGGCGCACTGGATCGATCTCCTCAACGAGGCCGGCGTGCCGAGCGGGCCGATCAACACCATCGACCACGTGTTCGGCGATCCTCAGGTCCGCCACCTCGGTCTGGCCCAATCGATGATCTCGCAGGAGCGGGGCGAGACCGAGGTGGTCGGCCAGCCGATCATCATGAGCCGGACCCCGAGCCGGATCGCGGCGCCGCCGCCCACCATGGGGCAGCACACGGACGAGATCCTGGGCGAGCTCGGCTACGACCACGGGCGCATCGCGGCGCTGCGCGAGGCGGAGGTGATCTAGAGCGGATCCCGATATGACGGAACCGCCTGTAAGCTGTTCCGATCGGGTGAAGCCGTTCTGATCGATTGAGATAGAGCAATTTCTTCCGATGAGCGGAAGGACGTCGCGCTTCGATCCGGTCCCGTCGGCCGGATGCTGCGGCGAAGGTCAGGCCTTGATCCCGGCGCCGATCGCCGGCTCGGCGTCCGGATCGAGTGGCCAGCGGGCACGCGCCGGCACGTCGAACGGATCGACCAGGCCGAGCGCGAGGCGCTCCAGCCCCGCCCACGCGACCATCACCGCGTTGTCGGTGCAGAGCGCGGGCGGCGGCACCACGAGCCGGATGCCGGCGTGACCGGCGAGCCGCTCGAGGCGGTCCCGGATCAGGCGGTTCGCCGCGACCCCGCCCGCGACCACGAGGGTCGGGTCGGGCGGCCTGTCGCCGAGGAACGTCTCGACCGCGCGCCCGGTCCGATCGATCAGCGCGTCGACCGCCGCCGCCTGGAAGCTCGCCGCGAGATCGTTCACCAGCGGCGGCTCCAGCGCGGCTGGCCCGAGCCGCTCCGCCTGCTGGCGGAGCGCCGTCTTGAGCCCGGCGAAGGAGAAGTGGCAGCCGGGCCGGCCCTGCATCGGCCGCGGCAGGGCGAAGCGGGTCGGATCGCCCCGCGCCGCCGCCTGCTCGATCCGCGCCCCGCCGG
>DASUSF010000097.1:0-6058 GCA_036375275.1 Geminicoccaceae bacterium
GGCTTGGGGCGGCGCCGTCGGGGGCGGCCGCGTCCGGGCGCGACCGCGTGGCTCAGCCCTGGGCGCGGGCGTCCTGCGCCGCCTGCAGCCGGCGCTTGAGCCGCCGGAGGTCGCCGGACAGCTCGGTGTCCCTGGCGTTCAGCAGGTAGCCGTCGAGCCCGCCGCGCTGCTCGACGATCCTGAGCCCGTGGTTGGACACCCGGAGCCGGATGCTCTCGCCGAGGGTCTCGCTGTACAGCCGCTGCTGGCGCAGGTTGGGCAGCCAGCGGCGCTTCGACTTGTTGTTGGCGTGACTGACGTTGTGCCCGACCTGAGGCCCCTTGCCGGTCAGCATGCAGCGGCGCGCCATCGAACTTCCCTCGACCGTGCTCGTGAGTGGTGGCCGGCCCGGCGGGCCGCCGCGTGTACCTAGAGGCGGGCGCCCCGGAGGTCAAGCCCGACCGGGTCCGGCGGGGCCTCGGCGGGCATCGGCGGATTTTGCTGCAACGCACAAAAAAATCCTTGAACGTCGGCCGGGGCCCCTTACATATCTAATTGTGCAGTGCAGCAAAACCTCAGCAGTGCAGCGAGACCCAGGAGAGATGACAATGGCTACCAAGACCGCCCAGAAGCCCGCCTTCTTCTTCGACACCGACCAGATCATCGCCGTCCAGCAGCGCAACGTGGACGCCTTCGCGAGCGCCGGCCAGGTGATGGTCGACGGCTACAAGGCGATCGCGCTCCGCCAGAGCGAGATGGTGCAGTCGGGCCTCGGCAGCCTGGTCGCCGACGGCCAGAAGATGGTCGACGGCAAGGCCGGCGAGTTCAAGCCCGAGGAGCAGATCAACCGCGCCAAGAGCGGCTACGAGGCCGCGCTCGCGAACGCCCGGGAGCTGACCGAGATCGCGGTCAAGGCCCAGAACGAGGCCTTCAACATCCTGACCAAGGCCGCGATGGCGAACTTCGACGACTTCAAGTCGCTGGCGAAGGCTGCGTAGTGCTCGCAGCTGGAGGGCGCCGCCCGCGGGCGGCGTCGTCCGCGACGTCGGACCGGCGGTGGCGCAGGCTGCCGCCGGTCTTCGCGTTGACGGTACAACCCGTGATTCCTACATAGAGGCCACGCTTCCGCCGGAAATCAGCAGCCCGGAATGGTGCATGGTCATCGAGCTCAACGAGCGCTCGAAGCAGATCCTGAGGCAGATCGTCGACACCTACGTCGAGACCGGCGAACCGATCGGCTCGAAGACGATCGCGTCGCGGCTCGAGCAGCCGGTGTCGCCGGCGACGGTGCGCAACGTGATGAGCAGCCTCGAGGACGCCGGGCTGCTCTACTCGCCGCACACCTCGGCCGGCCGTCTGCCGACCGACCTCGGGCTCCGCTTCTACGTCGACGGCCTGCTCCAGACCGGCGACATCTCCGAAGACGAGCGCCAGAACATCGACAGCCAGTGCGCGGTCGCGGGCCGGCAGCCGGAGGCGGTGCTGGACGAGGCGATCAGCACGCTCTCCGGCCTGTCCCGCTACGCCGGCCTCGTCCTCGCCCCGCACGCCGAGCATCCCTTCAAGCAGGTCGAGTTCGTGCCGCTCGGCCCGGGCCGGGCGCTGGTGATCCTGGTCGCGACCAACGGCGTGGTCGAGAACCGGGTGATCGACGTGCCGCTCGGGGTCGGCGCCACCACCCTGATCGAGGCCGGCAACTACCTCACCCAGCGGATCGCCGGGCGGACGTTCGCCGGCGTCCGCGAGGCGATCGAGCTGGAGATGGGCGAGCAGCGGAGCCAGCTCGACGATCTCGCCCAGAACGTCGTCCAGGCCGGGCTCGCGACCTGGTCGGTCGACAACGCCCGCGACGAGAGCGTACTCATCGTGCGCGGCCAGGCGAAGCTCCTGAACGACGTCACGACGCTCCAGGATCTCGAGCGCATTCGAGCCCTGTTCGAGGCGCTCGAGACCAAGAAGACCATGCTCCGGCTGCTCGACCTGGTCCAGGACGGCAACGGCGTGCAGATCTTCATCGGGGCCGAGAACCAGCTGTTCGGGCTGTCCGGCTGCTCGATGATCGTGGCGCCGTACCGGGAAGGCGACCAGAACGCCCGGGTGCTCGGGGCGATCGGGGTGATCGGCCCGACCCGGATGAACTACGCCCGGATCATCCCGATGGTCGACTACACGGCGCGGGCCGTCTCGCGCCTCCTCAGCCACCCGATCACGAGTTGAGAGCATGATGCAGAACGACCGACGCGACGAGGCGAAGATCGAGGACGCGGGGCCGGGCCAGGAAGCGCAGCCCGGCCACGAAGCGCCGCCCGATGAGGCCGCGGCGGCGGACGAGACGCCGGAAGCCGGCGGAGAAGCATCCCCCGACGAGCAGCCGGGACTGGACGTCGCCACCTACGAGGAGCTCAGGGCCGAGCTCGACGAGACCAGGGACCGGTTGATGCGGAGCCTCGCCGAGATCGAGAACCTGCGGCGCCGCCACGCCCGCGAGCTGGAGGAGGCGCGGCGGTACGCGATCACCGGCTTCGCGCGCGAGCTGCTCGACGTCGCCGACAACCTGCAGCGCGCGATCGCCAGCATCCCGCCCAAGGCACGCGAGAAGATCGATCTGATCAGGACCCTCGCCGATGGCGTCGCGATGACCGAGCGCACCCTGCTCGCCTCGTTCGAGCGCCACCAGATGGCGAAGGTCGAGCCGGTCCCGGGGGAGAAGTTCGACCACAACCGGCACCAGGCGATGTTCGAGGTCGCGACCGCAGACCAGCCACCCGGCACGATTGCCCAGGTCGTCCAACCCGGCTATGTGATCGCCGACCGCCTGCTCCGCCCGGCCATGGTCGGGGTCGCCAAGGCGCCGCCGCAGCCGGCCGCCGCGGACGCCGGGGGCGCGCCGTCCGCGGACGGCGCCGAAGCGGCGGGCGAGGCCGCCGGTCAGCCACCCGGCGAGCGGGTCGACACCACCGCCTGAGCCGCGCGCCGGCCGTCGCGGCACGACGCCCTGATCAGGGAGAGCATCGATGAACCAGGGCGTCCGGAAGGTCGTGCTCGCCTACTCGGGCGGGCTCGACACGTCGGTGATCCTGCGCTGGCTCCAGGACACCTACGGCTGCGAGGTGGTGACCTTCACCGCCGACCTCGGCCAGGGCGAGGAGCTCGGGCCGGCGCGCGAGAAGGCGCAGATGATGGGCGCCCGCCAGATCTTCATCGAGGACCTGCGCGAGGAGTTCGTCCGCGACTTCGTCTTCCCGATGTTCCGCGCCAACGCGGTCTACGAGGGGACCTACCTGCTCGGCACCTCGATCGCGCGGCCGCTGATCGCCAAGCGCCTGGTCGAGATCGCGCACGAGGTCGGCGCGGACGCGGTGGCGCACGGCGCGACGGGCAAGGGCAACGACCAGGTCCGCTTCGAGCTCGGCGCCTACGCCCTCGATCCGGCGATCCGGGTGATCGCGCCGTGGCGCGAGTGGGACCTGAACAGCCGCGAGAAGCTGATCGAGTATGCCGAGGCCCGGCAGATCCCGATCCCGCGCGGCCGGCAGGGCGAGCCGCCGTACTCGACCGATGCCAACCTGTTGCACATCTCCTACGAGGGGCGGGCGCTCGAGGATCCCTGGGTGGAGCCGGACGAGGCCATGTTCACCCGCTCGGTCGCGCCCGAGGAGGCGCCGGACCGGCCGACCTACGTCGAGATCGACTTCGAGCGCGGCGACCCGGTCGCGGTCGACGGCGAGCGCATGGGCGCGGCCGACCTGCTCGAGCGGCTGAACAAGCTCGCCGGCGCCAACGGCGTCGGGCGGCTCGACCTGGTCGAGAACCGCTTCGTCGGCATGAAGTCGCGCGGCGTCTACGAGACCCCCGGCGGCACGGTGCTGCTGGTGGCGCATCGCGGCATCGAATCGATCACGCTCGATCGCGGCGCGGCCCACCTCAAGGACGAGCTGATGCCGCGCTACGCCGAGCTGATCTACAACGGCTTCTGGTTCTCGCCCGAGCGCGAGATGCTGCAGGCCCTGATCGACAAGAGCCAGGACAACGTCTCCGGGCGGGTCCGGATCAAGCTGTACAAGGGCAACGTCCAGCTGGTCGGCCGCCAGTCGCCGAACAGCCTGTACGACGAGGCGCTCGCGACCTTCGAGGAGGACGTGGTCTACGACCAGCGCGACGCCGAGGGCTTCATCAAGCTCACCGCGCTCCGGCTCAAGGTGCTCGGGCGTCAGAACCCGCTCCCTTAGAGCAATTTCCGATGAGACAGAACCGCATCGACCCACGACGTCCTTCCGCTCATCGGAAGAAGATCGCTCTATCTCAATGGATCAGGGCGGATTCACCCGATCGGAACCGCTTGCAGGCGGTTCCGTCATGTCGGGGATCCGCTCTAGAGGGCGCCGGCGGCTTCGAGGGCGTGCCGGACCTCGGCGCGGCCGGCAGCGTCGAGGGCCGGCTGGGGCGGCAGCGGGTCGCCGACCGGAAAGCCCTGCATCGCGAGGCCGCCCTTGATGCAGGCGGCGAGGGCGTGGCGCGCGAACGCCTCGTTGACCCGCCATAGGGTCCGCTGCAGCGCCATCGCCTCGTCCCACGCGCCGGCGCGGCAGAGATCGTACAGTCGGACGCTCTGCTCCGGGATCACGCACGCCGGCCCCGCCATCCAGCCCCGGCCGCCGAGCAGCATGACCGCCGCCGGGATGTGGGCCGACGCGCTGAAGATCCCGAGCCGGTCGCCGACCCGGTTCATGATCGTCAGCAGGCGTCCGGTGTTGGTCGAGGCGTCCTTCAGGTGGCGGACGTTCGGGATCTCGGCGAGGCGCTCGATCACCGCGAGCGACAGGTCGACCCGCTGGAACTGCGGGTTGGTGTACAGCACCACCGGCAGGTCGACCGCGCGGGCGATCGCCCTGAAGTAGGCTTCGACCGCCGGATCCGGCAGCGGGAAGTAGGCTTCCAGGATCGCGAGCACGCCGGCGCAGCCGAGCCGCTGCCAGGCCTCCGCCTGCCGGACGGCCTCGGCGGTCGTGGTCGCGGCGACGCCCGCGACCACCGGCACCCGGCGGGCGGCCGCTTCGACCGTCACCTCCACGATCCGCCGCTTCTGCTCGAACGACAGGTAAGCGAACTCGCCGGTCGAGCCGAGCGGGGTCAGGCCGTGAACGCCCGCCCCGATCAGGTGCTCGACGAGCCGCCCCAGGACCTCGTCCCCGACCGCGCCGTGCTCGTCGATCGGGCTCACGAGGTAGGGGAAGACCCCGTGGAGTTCCGATCCGTCCGCCATCCTGCTGCCTCCGCTGGAGCCATCGTGACCCGTCGTCAGTGGACCGCGCGGCACCGGACGCTATCCTGCGCGGCGGCTCCCACTGCCCGGAGGTGCTGCCGTGCGCGCGCTTCTTCTGCTGGTCTTTCTGACGCTTCTCGGCGGCCCGGTCCACGCCGCGCCCGAGGCGCGGCTCTGGCCGTTCTGGGACCGCCACGACCCCGCCTCCGCCCGGACCGTCGACCACGGTCCCTGGGCGGGCTTCCTGGCCGGCTACGTGCGCGAGGGCGACGACGGCGTCAACCGGGTCGCCTACCGCGAGGTCACGGACGGCGGCCGGGCGAGCCTCGAACGCTACGTCGACGGCCTGGTCGCGCTGCCGATCCGGAGCTACCCGCGCGCCGAGCAGATGGCGTACTGGGCCAACCTCTACAACGCGCTGACCGTGCTGGTGGTCCTCGAGCACTACCCGGTCGACAGCATCCGCGACATCGACATCTCGCCCGGCCTGTTCAGCGACGGGCCCTGGGGCAGGAAGCTGGTCAGGGTCGAGGGACAGGAGCTCTCGCTCGACGACATCGAGCACCGGATCCTCAGGCCGATCTGGCGGGACCCGCGCATCCACTACGCGGTCAACTGCGCCTCGATCGGCTGCCCCGACCTCCGGACAGAGCCGTTCCGGGCGTCGGATCTGGACGCTCAGCTCGACGCCGCCGCCGAGGACTACGTGAACGACCCGCGTGGCGTCTCGCTTCAGGGCGGCGAGCTTGTCGTCTCCAGCATCTACGACTGGTTCGAGGCGGACTTCGGGGGCAGCGAGGCGGGCGTCATCCGGCA
>DASUSF010000098.1:0-13468 GCA_036375275.1 Geminicoccaceae bacterium
GTCGAAGCGATCTACTTCGGCGCGGTCGGCGCGCCCGACATCCCCGGACGACGTCATCCTCCGGGGGGCTGCGGCTTGCGGATCTGCCAGAGCTTCGACCAGTACTCCCACGTCCGCCCGGCCCGGACCTGGATCCAGGGCGCCGCTTCTCTTCGATCTTCGAGCCACGGCTCCGGCCTTCGACATCACCGGCAGGGGCGTCGCAACCGATCGCGACCTTCTGGAGCGGTGCGCTGATGCTCGATCACGTCGGCGAAGCGGCGGCGAGCGCGCGGCTCATGGACGCGATCGAGCGGGCGCACGCGTGCGGCGACGTGCCGACGCCGGGATCTCGGCGGGCGGGGGACCACGGCCGAGGTGACGCAGAGGGTGGTCGAGCTCCTGGAGGCAGCAACCGCTGAGAGAGACGCGCTCTCGTGGTAGACTTCGCCGCCATCGCTTGCGGAGAACGCCATGATCCTGGGTGAGGCGCTGCTGGAGGCGCTGAAGGCGCACGGCGCGAGCCGGATCTTCGGCATCCCGGGCGACTTCGCCCTGCCCTTCTTCAAGGTCATCGAGGAGAGCGGCATCCTGCCGCTGCACACCCTGTCGCACGAGCCGGGGGTCGGCTTTGCGGCGGATGCCGCGGCCAGGATCGGCCAGCGCCTCGGCGTCGCGGCGATCACCTACGGCGCCGGCGCCTTCAACCTGGTCAACGCGATCGCCGGCGCCTGCGCCGAGCGCTCGCCGGTGGTGGTGATCTCCGGCGCGCCGGGCGCCGGCGAGCGGGCGAGCGGCCTGCTCCTGCATCATCAGGCGAAGTCGCTGGACAGCCAGTACCGGGTGTTCGAGGAGATCACCTGCGACCAGGCGCGGCTCGACGATCCGGCCCGGGCGCCGGGGCGCATCGCCCGGGTGCTCAGGAGCTGCCTGGAGCAGTCGATGCCGGTGTACCTCGAGCTGCCGCGCGACATGGTCCAGGCCGAGGTCGAGCCCGTGGTGCCGATGCCGGAGCGCGCCGCCGACCCGGACGCGCTCGCGGAATGCGCCGACGAGGTCCTCGAGCGCCTGCGCGCGGCCACGGCGCCGGCGCTGATGGTCGGCGTTGAGGCGCGTCGCTACCGTCTGGAGCGCAAGGTCGCCGAGCTCGCCCGGCGGCTGGATCTGCCTGCGGTCACCAGCTTCATGGGCCGGGGCCTGCTCGCGGAGGCGGACATGCCGCTCCGCGGCACCTATCTCGGCAAGGCGGGCGATCCGGCGATCACCCGGCTGATCGAGGGGTCGGACGCGCTGCTGCTGCTCGGCGTGCTGCTCTCCGACACCAACTTCGGGGTCTCCGGCCGGGCGGTCGACCTGCGCCGGGCGATCCATGCCTCGGCCCGCGCGGTCAGGATCGGCTTCCACGTCTATCCCGACATGCCGCTCGAGGCTCTGGTCGATGCGATGCTCGCGCGTCTGCCCGAGGCGGTCGCCGGCAAGGCCGCGGTGGTCCGGCCGACCCAGCCGCTGTTCGGGCTGGCGGCGGACGACCAGCCGATCGCGCCGGCCGACCTCGCCGCCGCCCTCGACGACATGATGGCCGAGCACGGGCCGATGCCGATCGCGTGCGACGTCGGCGACTGCCTGTTCACCGCCATGGACATGATGGCGGTGCCGATGGTCGCGCCCGGCTACTATGCCGGCATGGGCTTCGGTGTCCCGGCCGGGCTCGGGCTCCAGGCCGAGAGCGGCGTGCGGCCGCTGATCCTGGTCGGCGACGGCGCCTTCCAGATGACCGGGTGGGAGCTCGGCAACGCCCGCCGCCTCGGGCTCGACCCGATCGTGATCCTCTTCAACAACGAGAGCTGGGAGATGCTGCGCGCCTTCCAGCCCGAGTCCCGGTTCAACGATCTCGACGACTGGCGCTTCGCCGAGATCGCACCGGCGCTCGGCGGCAGCGGCACGCGGGTGCGGACCCGCGCCGAGCTCCGGCGCGCCCTCGAGCGCGCGATCGGGGAGCGCGGCCGGTTCCACCTGATCGAGGTGATGCTGCCGCGCGGCACCGTGTCGCCGACCCTCGCCCGCTTCGCTCAGGCGCAGATCGAGAGCCGCGAGACCCGCCAGCCCGCCGGGTGAGCTCAGGGGGCGGCGACGGTCGCTGGAAGGTCGTGCGCCGGCGCAGCCCAGATCAGCATGGTCGCCCGCTGGTCGCCGGTGCCGCGGAACGCGAGCGGGGTGTGCGCCGGCACCTGGGCGAGGGTCCCGGGGGCGGCCTCCACGATGTCGTCGCCGGCCTCCATCCCGAGCGTGCCCGCGACCGCATACAGCGCGACGTCGCTCTCGAACGGCTGCGGCGCAGGCTCCCCCGGCGGGACGGCGACCCGGTACATCGAGAAGGCGCCGCCGGTGTCCCCGGCGGCCGCGAGGACGATCCACGTCTGCCCCGCGATCGCATCCCCCTGGATTTTCGCCGGGTGGACGACCCGCAGCACCGGCTCGCGCTCGAACGCGGCAGCGTCGGGATGCATGTCGATCCCGAAGTCCGGGGCGAGCCGCATCGCCCGCTGCCGGTACTAACCGGTCGCTCTCTGCGGCTGCTCGAGATCGCCCGGCGCCTCGCCGGCCTCGAGCTGGAACCCGCTCGAACCCGGCCGGGAAGTTCCAGATCAGCACCCGGGCCGGCGAATCGCCGACGTTCCTGAAGAGGTGCGCCGTTCCCTTGCCGATGTTGACGAATCCGCCCGCGCCCAGCGCTGCCTTTCGGTTCCCGGCGGTGAATTCGATCGGCCCGCCCCCGATGACGTCGAAGCTTTCGTCCTCCCGGTTCTGGACGTGCGGCGCCGGCCCGCCGCCCGGCGGCACGGTGGCCTCCTCGAGCATGAAGCGCTGGCCGGTGTCCTCGCCGGTCGCGGGCATGCGGACGATGCCGCCCTGCCACCACCAGGCCCGGCCCTCGCCCGGCCGGACGATCCTCAGTCCGCTCATCGCATCGCCCTCCCCGAAGCGCGCGCGGTTGACGGCCGCCACCGTTCGCGGCGACATCTAGATCGAAGCACAACGCCACCATTCTCCGGAGGGTCCCATGAGCCAGCCCGAGGTCCTCCAGATCATCGAGATGCCCGAGGCTCCACAGGCCGCGGCGGAGGCAGCGTTCACGCTGCACAAGCTGTACGCGGCGGCGGATCGGGAGGCCCTGCTCGCGGCGGCGACCCCGAACGCGCGCGCGATCCTGACCAACGGCCATCTCGGGGCCGGCCGCGCGCTGATGGAGCGCCTGCCGAAGCTCGAGATCGTCGGCTGCTATGGCGTGGGCGTCGATGCGGTCGACCTCGACGCGGCGCGGGATCTCGGGGTCAGGGTCACCAACACGCCGGACGTCCTCACGGACGCGGTTGCGGAGCTTGGCGTGGCCCTCCTGCTCGACGTCGCCCGGAAGGTGTCGTACAATGACCGCTACGTCCGCGCGGGCCGCTGGCGGAAAGAGGGCGACCCGCCGCTCGGCCGCTCCCTCGCCGGCCGCAGAATCGGGATCGTGGGCCTCGGGCGGATCGGCCGCGCCACCGCCGCCCGGCTCGCGCCGTTCGGGGTCGAGGTCAGCTACCACGGGCCGAGGCGGAAGGCGGACGCCGAGTATCCCTACTACGACGACCTCGTGGCCATGGCGCGGGAGGTCGAGGTGCTGATGATCACCTGCGTCGGCAGCCCGGCGACCGCCGGCATGGTCACCGCCGAAGCGATCGAGGCGCTCGGGCCGGACGGCTGGCTGATCAACATGAGCCGGGGCTTCGTCGTCGACGAGGCGGCGCTGGTGGAGGCCCTGGCCGGCGGGCGGCTCGGCGGCGCCGGACTCGACGTCTTCCTCCACGAGCCGGACGTGCCTGCACCGCTCCTGGCCATGGACAACGTCGTCCTGCAGCCGCACCAGGCGAGCGGCACGGTCGAGACCCGGACCGCGATGGGCATGCTCACGGTCGAGAACCTGAAGGCCCATTTCGCCGGGCGGCCGCTGCCGACGCCGGTGGTCTGACCATGACCGCGCGCCTCGACTTCGACCCGGCCCGACTCGGAGCCTACCTCAAGGCGCGGCTGCCTGAGCTCGACGGGCCGATGACGGTCGAGCCGATCGGCGGCGGCCAGTCCAACCCGACCTGCTTCCTCCGCTTTCCGTCCACGACGGTGGTGCTGCGCAAGCAGCCGGCGGGCGAGCTGCTGCCGTCGGCGCACGCCGTCGACCGCGAGCACCGGGTACAGGCGGCGCTGGCGGCGACCGACGTTCCGGTGCCGGCAATGCTGCACCTGTGCGAGGACCGGTCGGTCATCGGCACGCTGTTCTACGTGATGGAGGCGCTCGACGGCCGGGTGTGGCAGGACTCGACCATCCCCGGCGTATCGCCGGACGAACGGGCAGCGATGTACGATTCGATGAACGACGTGCTCGCCCGGCTGCACAAGGTCGACTGGCGCGCGGTCGGCCTCGAGGGCTTCGGCCGACCCGGCAGCTACTTCACCCGCCAGATCGATCGCTGGACCCGGCAGTGGCAGGCGTCCAGGACCCGCGAGATCCCGGAGATCGATCGGCTGATCGGATGGCTGCCCGACCACGTTCCGTCGGGCGAGGACGAGACCACGATCGTCCACGGCGACTACAGGATCGGCAACCTGCTGTTCCACCGGACCGAGCCCCGGGTGATCGCCGTGCTCGACTGGGAGCTCTCCACCCTCGGCCACCCGCTCGCCGACCTCGCCTTCAACTGCATCCTCTACCACTCGACTCCGGACGACTACTGCGGCATCCGGGGGGTGGACCAGGAAGCGCTGGGCATCCCGTCGGAGGAAGACTACGTCCGGCGCTACTGCGAACGGGTCGGCCGCGCCGACGGCATCACGTCATTCCACCTCGCCTTCTCGATGTTCCGCTTCGCGGTGATCTTCGAGGGCATCGCCCAGCGCGCCCGGATCGGCACCGCGGCCTCGCATGACGCGGCCGAGGTCGGCCGGCTTTCGGTCGCCTTCGCGCGCCACGCCTGCGCCCTGATCGACCAGGCCTGAGGGCAGCTTGAGGATGAAATCCCAGCTGGCGGCGCGCGGTGCCCCCTCCACACTGGGCGAACGCGCAGAGCGGATGCGCCTCGCCCGGACCAGCTCCCGCTCATGGCGCCCTGGTCGCATGCCTCAGCTCCCGGACCGCCTTCCAGGCAGGTGAGGCGACCTGCGAGGGCAAGACGGCCATATCGATGTGCAGTGGGGCGGGTTCACCCGCTGGACCCACCAGCAGAGCGGATCCCGATCTGACGGAACCGCCTGCGGGCGGCTCCGATCGGGTGAATCCGCTCGACTTCAACGACTTGGCCGACTTCCTGGCCGCCAGGTGGTTCCACCTGCCTGGAAAACGGGCCAGGGCCGGAACCCGTTCTGGTCGGGCCAGCCGCGGCGCCCCGGCCGGCGCGGCTTCCGGCACCGAGGCGGAGGCATCGACCGGCGCCGGCACCGCTGATCGGGCGCGCGAGCACCTCAGAGCGGGACCGCCCGACAGGCTTCGCCCCGGCTCCGGAGGCTGCTGCACAGGCTCTGTGCCCGGCCGGCGTCGGCCACCGGACCGACCAGAAGGGGCTGCGCTCCTCCACTCGCGGCGGCGAGCCGACCCATGCCGTCGAGGAGGTCACCGTGCTCGTCCTTGATGCCGCGCCAGGCATCGGCCGCGCTGCCGGCGCTGGCGTGATCGCCGAGGTCGAGGAACCAGCGGCCGGTCGCCGAGAGGCCGAGCTCGAGTCCGCCGCCGCCGAGCGCCACCGCCTCGAGCTTGCGGTTGGCGAGGTCGTCCGCCCGGCCGCTGGAGCGGTCGGGAGCCTGGACGCCGACCGCCGCCGCGCGCATCCGCCCGTCGTCGATCGCCCGGATCGAGGCGTAGTAGGCGAGGTTGTTCTCGACCGCGTCGTTCGCGAGGTCGATCCGGCTGATCCGCTCGGCAGCCGCGAGATCGCCCTTCAGGCCATAGGCGAGGGCCAGGTTCTGCCGGTTGCGGGCGCGTGCGCCCGGATCGTCCACCACCGAGCCCAGCATCTCGATGCCCGCGTCGTGCCGCCCGGCGAGCGCCAGCGACAGGCCGAGGTTGTTCCGGATCAGCATGCTGTCCGGCGCGACCTCGAGGCCCTTCCGGTACGCGGCCTCGGCCGAGGCATGATCCCCGGTCATGTCGTATGCGACGCCGAGCCCGTTCCAGGCCTGGATGTCCTGCGGCGCCAGGGTGGTCGCGGCCTGGTAGTGGCCGATGGCGGTCTCGGGGCGCCGCAGTCCGACCAGGGAGCGACCGTAGCCGCGGTGCGCTGCAGAGCTCTCGGCATCCTTCCTGAGCGCCTCCTCGAAGGTCCGCGCCGCCTCCTGGTATGCCTCGAGCTCGATCAGGGTCTCGCCGAGCAGCACGTACGCTTCCGGCCGGCCCGGCTCGATCGTCACCGCCTGCCGGTAGAGCTGCACCGCCGCGGCGGAGTCGCCCGCCGAGCGGGTCGACGAGGCCATGCGGAGCAGCGTACCGTACCGACTCTGCTCGTCCGCCGCCTGGGCTTCGGAGGTCATGGCCGGCGCGAGGGGCGTGCGGACGGTGTTCGGCGCGCAGGCCGAGAGCGCGAGGAGCGCACAGGCGGCGACGACCGCGCCCGGCCTGCCCGACCAGACAGATAGGGGCATCCTCAATCCTCCGGCTGCATCAAGCGAGCGGCGCCATCCTGAGCACCGGGGATTGAGGAACAGTTAACATCCGCGCCCTGGCCCGGCCGCGCTTTTGCTCCCCCGCGTTAAGACGATTGCAAGGAAGCCCGTGCGATAAGCGGCCGAGCGTCGCCCGACCGGCGCCCGAGCCACGTCACAGCCTTGGATCGAACCGTGACCGTCGACTCCTATGCCGAGACCATCACCCTGATCGAGCGCCTCCACCGGCGCTTCCTCGATGTGCTTAGGGTCGAGCTCGAACGGCGCGGCATCGCCCAGATCAACAACGTGCAGAGCCTGCTGCTCGCCAACATCGGAGAGGACGAGGTGAGCGTGGGCGAGCTGATGAGCCGGGGCTACTACCTCGGCTCGAACGTCTCCTACAACCTCAAGCGGCTGGTCGCGACCGGCCTCGTCGTCCAGGAGCGCTCGCTGCACGACCGCCGCGTGGTGCGGGTCAGGCTGACCGAGGAGGGCCTCGGGCTCCGCGCCGAGATCGGGCGGATCTTCGCGAGCCATTGCGAGGGCCTGCAGAGCGAGCCGGCGATGGTCCCGCTGTCCGAGCTCAATCGCATCCTCTACAAGCTCGAGGGCTTCTGGACCGAGCGCATCACCAGCCAGGCGCTGCGCCGGGTCTCAGGCTTCGGTGATCTTGCCGAGCAGCACCCGGCGTACGGCGCCGGTGACTGAGGGCACGTTGGCGGGCCGCCGGTCGATCCGGTCGGAGGCCAGCACCGCGAAGGCGATCGCCTCCTTGGCGTCGACCGGGAGACCATAGGCGTCGCTGCTCTCGACCGGGAGCGGAGCGAAGCGCTCCTGGAGCCGGCGCATGATCTCGGGGTTGCGCGCGCCCCCTCCGCTCACCATGACGCTCCGCACCGGACACTGCGCGCGCACGAAGCGCTCGTAGGTGTCGTGGATGCCGAAGGCGGTGAGGTCGGTGACCGTCGCGAGCAGATCGCACCAGCCCTGGTCCGAGTTCGGCCGGTAGCGCCGGAGCAGCATCTCGACGAAGCCTTCGCCGAACTGCTCGCGCCCGGTCGACTTGGGCGGCGGCTCCGCGAAGAACGGGTGCGCCCGCAGGTCGCCGAGCAGCGACGGGTTGACTTCGCCCTGGCGGGCGAGCTGGCCGTCGTAGTCGGCGTGCCACGCCTCGCCGGTGTAGCGCTCGACCAGCCGGTCGAGGATCATGTTGCCGGGGCCGCAGTCCATGCCCAGGATCGCGTCGATCGCGCCGCCGCCAGCCGGCAGCGCGGTCAGGTTGGCGATGCCGCCGATGTTGACGGCCAGCAGGGCCTCGCCCCGCCGCGCCAGCAGGCGATGGTCGACGTAGGGGACGAGCGGGGCGCCCGATCCGCCGGCCGCGACGTCCGCGATCCGGAAGTCGCTGATCACGGGGCAGCCGAAGCGGAGCGCGAGCGGGGACGGATCGCCGAGCTGCAGCGTGGTGACGCCGTGCTCGTGATACACCGTCTGACCGTGGCAGCCGATCAGGTCGAGCGGCAAGGGGTGGCGATCGAGCACGTCGCCGAGCGCGCCGGCGAAGAAATGCCCGAGCTCGATGTGCAGGCGGGCGATGCCGGCGATCTCGGTCTCGCGCTCGACCGCGATGCGCCGGCGGAGCTCGTCCGGGAACGGCACGGTCTCGAAGTGCAGGAGGGTCACCTCGAGGTGCTCGCCCGGCCAGATCCGGCACAGCCCGACATCCAGGCCGTCCATGGAGGTGCCGGTCATCAGCCCGGCGACGGTCCGGACCGGAAGCGCCCGGACCTCCGCGACGCTCGCCATCGGCCCCGCCGGCGCCCGGCTATTCCGCCGGCTCGATCATGGGCTCCTGCAGCGGCTCCGGCGCGCGGCCGGGCAGCATCAGCCCGACCAGCACCGGCAGCACGGCGAAGCCGGCCATCACCAGGAACACGCCGGTGAAGGCGCCCGTGCTGCCGTAGATCAGCGCGAGCAGCGGCACGCCGACGGCGCTGAGCCCGAGGGCCAGCACGAACTTCAGGCCGTAGACCGTGGCCCGCCAGGAGTCCGGCGTGTACTTCGCGATCAGCAGATTCTCGACCGGCTGGGTCCCGGTCTGAAGGCTCACCGCAACCGCGATCAGCGCGACCAGAGCCGGGTTGAAAGTCGCCGCCGCGAGCGCGAAGAGCAGGATCTGGAGGCCGTAGCTGCAGGCATAGAGCCAGCGCTCGTCGAACCGGTCGGCGAGCAGGCCGCCCCCGACCTGGCCGAGCGCCGAGATGCCGTAGACGATCGAGACCAGGAGCCCCGCGGCCGCCGCGCCGTCGCCGATGAACGAGCCGAGCCGGTCCTGGAAGATCTTGGGCATGCCGACCGAGCTCATCTGGAAGATCAGCCCGGCGAACAGGATCGAGACGAACAGAAGGAACAGGCCGCGCCGCGCGGCCGCCGCACCGATGCCGCCGTCGCGCTTCTGGTACTCGGCCCGCGCCATCGCGATCCGCCCGCTCAGGAGACTCAGCACGAACCCACCGCCGACGGCCACGCACACCAGCCCCGGCAGGATGAAGGCCGCGCGCCAGCCGAAGCCGTCGGCGAGCAGCCCGGTGAGCAGGGCGGCGCCGCCGACTCCCGCCGCCCCGTAGACGCCGTTGATCCCGAGGACCTGCCCCGGCCGGTCGCTCGCCGCGACCAGCCAGGCGATGCCGACCGGATGGTAGATCGAGGCGAAGATGCCGATCAGGGTGAGGCCGATCGCGAGCCCGATTGGGCCGCTCGCGAGGCCGGTCAGGATCGAGCTCAGGCCGGTGCCGATGAAGAACAGGGCCATCATCCAGCCGCTGCTCCAGCGGTCCCCGAGCCAGCCCGCGGGCAGCGAGCCGAGTCCGAACAGCAGGTAGCCCGCAAAGCCGAGCGGCAGCAGTTCGGCATAGCCCATGCCCCAGGCGCCCTCGAGCGCGAGCACCGCGGTCGGAAAGATCAGCATGAACAGATGGGCGAAGGTGTGGCCGACGTTCAGGAACAGAATCGTCGGCCGGTTCGTGGCTCGGCTCACCCCATGCCCTCCGGGCTCGGTCCAATCGCACTACTTCCCACGCGCGACCGCATCCGGGAAGGCCGCTCGCGCATGGCAGCCCTGCGCGCACCACCGGCGGCCCGGGTCTCCGGATTGACCAGGGGAGGTCCGAGGGCGGAACCCCCGCGGCACCGGGGGCGCGGCATCAATAGGTGCCGGGGTAGGCGCCGCCATCGATCAGGAAGTTCTGGCCGGTGATGAAGCCGGCCTGGGCGCTGCAGATGTAGGCGCAGAGGTCGCCGAACTCGTCGGGCTGGCCGAAACGCCTGGCCGGCACCTGGAGGCGTGCTTCCTCACGATGCTCCTCGACCGGCCGGCCGCTCTTCTTCGCGGCCGCCGCGAATCCGGAGTTCAGTCGGGCGGTGTCGAAGCGGCCAGGCAGGATGTTGTTGATCGTGACGTCGTGCTCGACGGTCTGGCGCGCGATCCCGGCGACGAAGCCGGTGAGGCCCGCGCGGGCGCCGTTGGACAGCCCGAGCACCGGAATCGGCGCCTTGACCGAGCTCGAGGTGATGTTGACGATCCGGCCGAAGCCGCGCTCGATCATGCCGTCGACGGTGGCGCGGATCAGCATGATCGCGGTGATCATGTTGGCATTGACCGCGTCGATCCAGTCCTGCTCGTCCCAGTCGCGGAAGTCGCCGGGCGGCGGTCCCCCGGCGTTGTTGACCAGGATATCGGGGTTCGGGCAGGCATCGAGCACGGCCGCGCGGCCTTCCGGGGTCGTGATGTCGCCGGGCACCGGGGTCACCTCGACGCCGGTCGCGGCGGCGATGTCGCGGGCGGTGGCATCGAGGTCGCTCGCGGTGCGCGCGGTGATGAACACGTCGACGCCGTTCTTCGCCAGCGCGCGCGCGCAGCCGCGGCCGAGCCCCTTGCTCGCCGCGCAGACGATCGCCCGCCTACCCTTGATGCCGAGATCCATCCTGTTCCCTCCGTTCGGTTAGGCTGGTCGGGCTCGTGGCCAGCAGCTGACGCGCCATCGCCCGCGTGATCCGGCGCTGCCGGCGCAGCGAGATCAGATCGAGGGCCTCGACGACCTGGAGCGCCGCAGCGTACGAGCGCTCCATCCGCCGGACCAGGGCGTCGATCACCCCGGCCTCGACCCGGATCTGCCGGTCGTCGAACAGCTTGACCAGGAGTGCCGCGAGCAGGTCGTCGTCGGGAAAGCCGAGGCTGACCGCGGGCGCCGCCTGGAGCCGCGAGCGGAGGTCGGCGAGGCGAAGCCGCCAGTCCGCGACCGGCGCGCGCGCGGTGAGCAGCAGATGACCGCCGCGTTCGCCGAGCCAGGTGTAGAGGTGAAGGAGCCCGGTCTCGTCATCGACCGGCGTCGCCGGATCGAGGATCAGCGGGCGATCCGGCGGCCGCCGGTCGGGCGCAGGCAAGGCGGCGGGATCGAGGAACAGGCCGCCCCGGCGCGCAGCGAACATCCGCGCGAGGTGGCTCTTGCCGGAGCCCGACGGGCCGTACAGCACCAGCGCGGGGCCCGGCCAGTCCGGGAACCGCTCGAGCCAGGCGAGCGCATCCCGGTTGGTCGGCGCCGGCAGGAAGTCGGCGGCGGCGAACGACGCCGGCCGGTCGAGATCGAGAAGGAGCTGCTCGGCGACCATGCCGGCTCATCCGGCGAGCCCGGGCGGCTCGGCGTACAGGCGGGAGCCGCGGTAGCGCTCGAGGCCGAAGCGGAGCAGGACCCCGAGCACGCCCGCGACCGGCACCGCGATCAGCGTCCCGATCAGGCCGAACAGCGCGGCCCCGGCGAGCGCCGCGAAGATCATCCAGACCGGGTGCAGGTGGATCCGGGTGCCGACCAGCCGCGGGCTGATCAGGTTGCCCTCGATGAACTGGCCGAGTCCGAAGACGGCGGCTACCAGGAGGATCATGCCGAGGCTCTGGAACTGGAAGGCGGCGACCGAGAGCCCGACCGCGAGGCCGAGGGCCATGCCGATGTAGGGGATGAACGAGAAGATCCCGGTCAGCAGCCCGATGATCAGCCCGTAGCGCAGCCCGACCGCCCACAGGCCGAGGCTGTAGAACAGGGCGAGGAAGCCGCAGACCAGGCCCTGGCCGCGGATGAAGCCGGCCAGGACCTCGTCGATGTCGAGCGCGATCCGGGTCACGGTCGGCAGCAGGTCGGGCGGGACGTTGTCACGGATCTTCGCGAGCATCCGGTCCCAGTCGCGCAGCAGGTAGAAGGTCACGACCGGGGTGACGAAGATCAGCGCGACCAGGTTGAGGAACGCGATCCCGGACTGGAGCAGGCCGGTGATCGTGGTCGCGACGACGCCGATCGCCTGGCCCGCGAAGCGCTGCAGCAGGCCCTCGGCGGAGAGGTCGATCGCGAGATCGGCCTCGTTCAGGATCTCGTTGAGGAACGGGACCAGCCGGGCGCGCAGCCGCTCGACGTACTGCGGCAGCTCGAGGGCGAGGTCCGCCGCCTGAGAGGCGAGCGGCGGCAGCAGCAGGACCAGGAACACGACCAGGAGAATGAAGAACAGGCCGGTGATCAGCGCGGTCGCGGTGCTCCGCCCGAAGCGGTGCCGCTCCAGCCAGTCGGCCACCGGGTCGAGCAGGTAGGCCGCCGCCATCCCGACCAGGAACGGCAGCAGGATGTCGTTGAACAGCAGGATGGCGAGGGCGAGGAGGCCGATCGGCGTGAGGGTGAGCAGGAGAAGGCGCATCCCATGATTCAAGAACGCCGCTCCGCGAGCCGCGCGCGCATTCCCTGGACGGCGTACCCCGCGCCCGAGCCGAGCGTGGTGATGGCCACGGTCAGGATCAGCACCGGCACGATCTCGGACAGATCGACCAGCCCGCCGGCGTGCGCGAGCGCGACGGCGGCGAGCAGGATCTGCGCGAAGGTGTTGAGCTTGCCGATCAGGAGCGGCTCCGCCCGGAACAACGGGTCGCGGCGCTGGATCAGGATCACCCCGACGACGATCAGCAGATCGCGGCCGATCACCATCACGGCGAGCCAGACCGGAAGCCACCCGATCAGGGCCACGGCCAGATAGATGCCGTTGAGCAGCACCTTGTCGGCCAGCGGGTCGAGGTAGGCGCCGAGCTCGGTCCGGCCGTTGAAGTGCTTGGCGATGAAGCCGTCGATGGCGTCCGACACGCCGGCCGCGACGAACAGCCAGAACGCCGCCTCGAGCCGCTCGGTCGCGATCAGCCACACCACCGGAACGACGGTGATCAGCCGTCCGAGGGTAACGGTATTGGCGAGATTGACGGAGGAGCGCCCGAGGACGAGGCTGACGTCCCGCTCCCCGGCCCTGGCGGGTTTGCCCCCGTTTGCAGCAACTGCCATGTCTCCCCTTCCCGCGACAGCATCAGACCTTGGCGGTATAACGCTTCCTCGAGGCGAAATTCGTCCCCCATGTAACCGATCTGGGCGCGCACGGCCTCACGCGAGAATTGCACGACCTCGACCCGGTCGACCTCCGGCATGGCCTCGAGCGTTCCGCTCGTCCACACCCAGTCGGCCAGGTCGCGGATGGGTACGTCGACCAGCATGCGGCCGGACTGGTCGAAACTCAAGAGGTTGCCCTGTTTCCAGCGTTCCGCGAGGCTCTGCTGGAGGCGCCTCGCCGCAACCTCGAGCAGCTGCTGCTCGCTCTGCCCCTGCCGGGCCTCCAGTATGAACGGCGCGCCGGACCGGTCGGTCTGGCCGAGCCGCTCGGCATCGAGGCGCACCGCGGCGCCATCCGCGACCGGCGTCGCCCGGGCGATCAGCACGTCGTCGGCGCCATAGCGCGCGGCGAGGGC
>DASUSF010000099.1:0-4061 GCA_036375275.1 Geminicoccaceae bacterium
ACTTGTAGGTCATCCGGCCGTCGGCACGCAGGTTCGCCCGCATCCAGCCGGCCATGCCCTCGATCATGTCCTGGATCATGGAGGGCGTGCAGGCTTCGGGGCGGACGAGGCGGCCGCCGCGGACGAGGGTCGTCGCCTCGACCTCGGGCGCGAGCCGGATCAGGACCTGGCGCGCCGGCAAGCGGAGGAAGTGGCCGCCGCGCGCGGCGAATGTCCCGGCGTCGATCCCCCGCCGGGCCAGCTCCAGATCGACCAGCCGTAGGAAGCTCCGGTTGGTCGCGATCATCTGGCTCGGCGCGAACCAGGTCGTGGTCCCGTCGAGGGCGACCCCGAGCCCGACGATGCCGCGGGCGGCGTTGGGGAAGGCGCTGCGGAAATCCGTCGGCGCGACCCGCTCCGGGGCGCCGCCGAGATCGACCTGCAGGGTGTCGGCACCCTCCCGTCCTGCGAGCTTGACGGCGGCGGCGAGCGCCGTCCCGATCTGCCCGTCCGGCTGCCAGAACGTGGCGCAGGCCCGCCCGCGGTCGCGGAGCGTCACATGGATCGGGCCGGGCAGCGGCGGGATCCGGCCGATCGCCCGCCCCGCCCGAACCTCGCGCAGCAGGCGCGCCAGCATGGCGTCGTGCGGCGCGCCCATCGGAGCTTCGGATGCACGGTTTGCTTGAGCCGGAGCCGCCATTCCCTCTATCTCTTGATGCCGCGCAACCGAGGGTACGACATGGCGGGTCGGGTGATCACCATCGCCCAGCAGAAGGGCGGCGCCGGCAAGACCACGCTCGCGATCCAGATCGGGACCGCGCTCGCGCACCGCGGCCGGAGCGTCGTCATGCTCGACATCGACCCGCAGGCGAGCCTGTTCGCCTGGTACGGCGAGCGCCGGCGGCGCGGCTTCGACGGCGAGGGCGGGCCGGTGGTGCAGGGCCTGTCGGGCTGGCGCCTCGCGAGCGAGGTCCGGAAGTTCAAAAGCGAGTTCGACCTCGTCCTGATCGACAGCCCGCCGCATGCCGAGACCGAGGCCCGGACCGCGATCCGCGAGGCCGATCTGGTGCTGGTGCCATGCCAGCCCAACGCACTCGATCTCTGGGCGATCGCGCCGACCCTCGAGCTTGCGACCCGCGAGAACAGCGCCTGCCTGATCGTCCTCAACCGGGTGCCGCCGCGCGGCCTCGCCGCCGACGCGGTCCGCGACGAGATCAGGCGGCGCGGCTGGCCGCTGAGCGAGACCGCGCTCGGCAACCGGCAGGCGTTCGCGGCCTCGATCGCCGAAGGGGCGGGGGTGGTCGAGACCGCGGCGCGCTCGGTCGCGGCGAGCGAGGCCGAGGCGATCGCGGACGAGGTGCTCGCGCGCCTCGGCTGAATTGCGCCCGCCCGATCCGACCCCATATCTCGGGCAGCACCAGACCTGCAAAGGGGGCAGCCTCATGGACCGGATGGATCCCTACCAGCGCGAAGGGCAGCAGGGCAGCGACGTCGGCAGCCAGCTCGCCAACCTCGGCCAGACCTTGATCACCTACCTCAGGACCCGCCAGCCCGAGCACTGGCTGTTCCTGGCGATCGGCGTGATCATCGGCCTGTGGTTGGGATAATCCTGAACCTCCGCAGTCTGCAAGCTGCGGAGGTTCACGCTGACGTCAGTGCCTCTAGCTGAATGCTTGCTAGTAACTTGTTGTTTAATGGAACATATGGTGTATTATCGAGTATGAAATGACCGCTTCAAGCTCATCTTCATGCAATACCTCGCATCTGCGACTTCGTGAGCGCACCGACGAGCCGAGTCAACTGACCGTCCTAGCCGAAGTACGCTAGTCCGGGATCGGTGCCGGGCGCCGGACGTTCGCGGTGATCTCCGCCTGTCGCGCGCGGGCGCGGGCCATGTCGTGATCGGTCTGCATGCCGATCAGCATGTTGGCCTCGACGCCGAAGGCGGCTTCGAGCTTCAGCGCCATTTCGGGCGAAAGCGCGATCCGCTCGTTGATCAGCAACGACAGGTTCGGACGGCTCACGCCCAGAATCGTCGCCGCCTCGGTCACGCTGAGGCCACGCCCGTTGAGCACGTCCTCGCGCAGGAGCGCGCCCGGATGGGGCGGGTTGCGCATCAGTCCCAGCGGCTTCGCGTTGCTCATCGTCGCTGCTTCCATCTCAGTGGTAGTCCACCGGGTCGAGGTCGAAGGCGTCGCCGTCCTCGAAGCGAAACACGAGCCGCCAGTTGCCCGTGACGGTCATGCTCCAGAAGTCCCTCCGATCGCCTGTCAGGCGATGGAGCCGCCAGCCCGGCATGGCAGCCAGCTTCTCCGGCGCGCTCGTGCGATTGAGTGTGGCCAGCATCCGGCGGAGCTTGCCGGCGCTCTGGGCGGGCACACCACGGTGATCGTTCCTCTCCCACAAGCGGCGTAAGCCCCGGTGCCGGGTGCTCCTGACCGTCATGCCATGTTCGTTATTATATGACGTTTAACGGCATCGGGTCAAGGGCAGCATCTTCGATGCGAGGACGGCATCGAGGATTTACAGCGCCCGCACGCGCACCATGCCTTCGTCGTCGTCGCGGGCGAGCGGGTTGGCGAGGGGCGGGCCGAAGGTTCTGGAGGAAACCTCGAACACGTCGCCGGGCTCGGGGCGGATGCCGCTCGTGAAGCTGAGCACGGGGGCGCCGATGAAGTGGACGTGGACGTCGCCCGGGCGGCGGAACAGCGGGTACTTGAAGTGGTGGTGCTCGAGGTTGGCGAGGCTGTGGCTCATGTTGGCTTCGCCGCTCTGGAACTCGGCCTCGAACAGATCCTCGCTGCCGCGCCGGACCCGAACGGTGCCGCGGACGTCGTCCGGGAGGTCGCCGAGCAGCACCGCCGGGCCGAAGGCACAGGCGCGGAGCTTGGAATGGGCGAGGTAGAGGTAGTTCTGCCGCTCGAGGACGTGGTCCGCGAACTCGTTGCCGAGCGCGTAGCCGACCCGGCACGGGCGGCGCTCGTCGTCGATCACGTAGAGCAGCGCGATCTCGGCTTCCTCGCCGCCGTCGAGCGCGAAGGCCGGCATCGGCAGCGGCGCGCCCGGACGGACGACGATGCTGCCGTCGCCCTTGTAGAACCATTCCGGCGCCACCCCGATGCCGCCGCCCGCGGGCTTGCCGCCCTCGATCCCGAGCCGGAACATCTTCATCGAGTCGCTGAGCTCGGCCTCGTCCTTGCCCTGGACCTGGTGCATGGCGTCCCTGGCCTGAGCGCTGCCGATGTGGGTGAGGCCGGTGCCGGTGACCAGGCAGTGCGCCGGGTCCGGATGGTCGAGCGGCGGCAGGACCCGGCCGGCCTCGAGCAGCGCCCGGACGTCTTCGGCCGGGCCCGCGGCTCCAGCCGCGCCGATCAGGCGCTCGAGGCGTTCGCCGCCTCGCGCCGCCTCGAGCGCGAAGCCGAGCAGCGTGCGCGGCCCCGCCACCGCCTGCACGGTCCGGCCGTCGTCCTCGAGCCGGCCCACCCGGCGCTCGCCCACAGCGGTCTCGAACTGCATCACCAGCATGGTCAGGGCCTCCCTGGAGCCTCGTCGGTCATTCGATCGCGGTGCCGAGCGTGACCCCGGCGTCCCTTCTGAGCTTCTGGAACCAGTCGAGCTTCGGCTGCAGCCCGACCACGGCGCCGACCACGATCAGGGCCGGGCCGCGGAGCTCGACCTCGCGCAGCCGGTCCGGCAGCGTCCCGAGGTCGCCGCTCAGCACCTGCTGATGGCCGTAGGTGCCGTTCCCGATCAGCGCGGCAGGGGTCGTGGCGGCCCGGCCGCGCTGGATCAGGCCGGCGCAGAGGGCGCCGAGGGCCCGGACGCCCATGTAGACCACGAGCGTGATGTCGGGGTCGGCGGCCACCCGCCAGTTGAGGTCGAGCCGGCCGTCCCGGGTGTGGCCGGTGACCATGACCAGGGTCTGGGCGAGGTCCCGGTGGGTCAGCGGGATGCCGGCGTAGGCGGCGCACCCGAGCGCTGCCGTCACCCCCGGCACGACCTCGTAGCGGACCCCGGCCGCGGCGAGCGCCTCGAGCTCCTCGCCGCCGCGCGCGAACACCAGCGGGTCGCCGCCCTTGAGA
>DASUSF010000100.1:0-5416 GCA_036375275.1 Geminicoccaceae bacterium
CAGCGATGTCGACCAGCTAGCCGGTCGGCGGGTGCTCGCGCGGGGCTTCGTCATCGAGGCCGGCGGTCCGTTGATCGAGCTCTCCCATCCCGAGCAGATCGAGGTCCTGCCATGATCCGCCAGCTTCGCATCCTCGTCGTGGCCCTCCTCCTCCCGGGCCTCGGCCTGCTGCCCGCCTGCAGCCAGGTGACCAATCCCGCGACCGGCGAGCGCGAGTACACGGCGATGTCGCCGGCGCAGGAAGCCGAGATCGGCGCCGAGCAGCACCCCCTGATCCTGCAGCAGTTCGGGGGCGAGTATCCGGATCCCGAGCTCCAGGCCTACGTCGACGAGGTCGGCAGCCGGCTCGCCGCGGCCTCCGAGCTGCCCGACCTCGACTTCACCTTCACGCTCCTCAACTCGGACGTCGCCAACGCCTTCGCGCTGCCCGGCGGCTACGTCTACATCACCCGCGGCATCCTCACCCTCGCCGAGAACGAGGCGGAGGTGGCCGGCGTGCTCGGCCACGAGATCGGCCACGTCACCGGGCGCCACTCCGCCCAGCGCCAGACCCAGGCCCAGACCGCGGGCATCCTCGGCACCCTCGGCACGGTCGCCGCCGCCATCCTGTTCGGCCAGACCGGGGCGGAGCTCGCCCAGCAGGCGGCGGGGATCGGCGCCCAGGCCTACGTCGCCAGCTACTCGCGCGACCAGGAGCTCGAGGCCGACACCCTCGGCATCCGCTACCTCAAGGGCGCCGGCTACGATCCGACCGCCATGGCGACCTTTCTCGAGAAGCTCGACGCTCTCTCCGGGCTCGAGCGGGCCATCGCCGGGCAGGAAGGCGATCCGGCATCGAGCTGGTTCGCGACCCACCCGCGCACCCTCGACCGGGTCGAGGACGCGATCGCCGCGGTCGAGGGCGGCGCGGACGGGCGGATCGCGCGGCAGGCGCACCTCGCGCGGATCGACGGCATGGTCTACGGGCCCGACCCGAGCCAGGGCTTCGTCGAAGGCGACACCTTCGTCCACCCCGAGCTCGGCTTCGCCTTCGAGCCGCCGCCCGGCTTCCAGATCCAGAACACCCCGAGCGCCGTGCTCGGCAAGGACCGGGAGGGGCGGCTGATGATCTTCACCCTCGCCCGGACCGAGGGCCGGGACCTCACGAGCTACGTCGCGGGGCCGGGGCTGCGGGAGATCGCGCAGCAGTTCCAGGCGGAGGTCAGCGCGCCCCGCGGCGTCCAGACCTTCAGGGTCAACGGCCTGCCGGCGGCGAGCGCCAGCGCCACCTTGCGCAAGAACGGCGGGACCGGCGACATCGGCCTCGCCGCGGTCGACGCCGGCAGCGCGGCGTACCGCTTCGTCTTCCTGACCTCGGGCAACATGAGCCGCGAGGCGGCGCGCGCCTTCCAGCAGACGGTGCAGAGCTTCCGCACCCTCTCGCGCGAGGAGGCCGCCGCCTACCAGCCGAGGCGGATCCAGGTGGTGCGGGCGGAGGGCGGCCGGGATGTCGACGCGTACGTCCGGCGGATGGACGTCGAGGCGGCGCCGGCCGAGCGCTTCCAGGTCCTGAACCGCCTCGCGCTCCAGGACGGCCTGAGCCCCGGCGAGGAGATCAAGCTCATCGTGCGATGAGTCGAACCGGCGGCGGAGCCGCTGGCGCGCAGGCGGCATAGCTGCACGCTGACCCGGCCCGCCTTCCGGGGGCGGCAGATGGTTACCGGCCGTGAGAAGGGTCTCGCCGCCGGGGCGGCCGGCCGCGCGGACGGCTCGGCATCGCGCCCCGGCCCTGCCCGTCCCCTCGTGGCGTTGCCGCCAGCGGCGGAAATGTCCGCTCCCTCACCCGGGCGCCGACGCCCGCGCCAGGGCTGGACCGGCCCCACGTCGAAGCGCTCCGGCAGCTCTGGAACGCGTGTGCCCTATCTTGCGAGCATCCGGCTCCCCGCTCAGATCGGCTGGAACGGTCCCAGATCCGGGCAGAGCGTGCGCTCCCTCCGGCGACCACCTGACGCCCCTCGACGGGTGCAAACCCGAACAGATCACGGCTACACTCTGTCGACATCGGGGAGCTCCTCTGCATCGCGTTATCTCTTTGTCGCAGAAGAACTATCGCCGGTTCAGAGCCCCGATGCACCTACCCCGCGTGAGAAATCCGGGCTTCTGTAACGGGCCCTCGGGTGTCAATCCCTGCCGCACGTATCATGTCGTCGGGTTCGGGCTTCTGTCCGCAGTCGGGGCATCGGCCGCTGACCCATGGTGTCCAAATCGAGATCGCCCGGCCGAGCTAGGGACGCGCAGTCGCCGATGACGCTGCTCCCGGATAAGCGGCCTGGACCGATCTCGCGTCCCGACGACGGGACCTCGTGCCGGGCGGAGCTATGGCGGCTCCCGCCCGAGCTTTTTCGACCTCCTTCTACGCGACCATGGACGCTGGGCGAGGCACAAAGGTCGTGCCGTCGACGAGCATCCGGTGCAGGATCACGGCGAGCTTGCGTGCCAGCGCCACCTTCGCCTTGCGAGGTCCGGCGCGACCGGCGAGGGCGAGCGCCCAGTCCTTCAGGGCCGAGCCTTTCACCGGCCGCGTCAACATCACGTTGGCGGCACGTACAATGCCGTCCGGACGTCGTGATCACCGATCTTCGAGATCCGGCCCGTGACGTCGGTCTCACCGGACTGGTAGCGGCTCGGCGTCAGGCCGAAGTACGCGACGACCTGCCGCGACGACCGGAACCGAGCCGGATCGTCGATCGCGGCGGTGAAGGTCAGCGCCACGAGATTGCCGACACCGGGGACGGTGACGAGCCGGCGCACCCGGTCATCGGCACGGCCGATTGCCACGATCCGCTTCTCCAGATCCTTGAACCGGCGCTGCAGCTCGGCCCGCGCCGCCAGCAGCGCGTCGGCGACCGTCACCAGCGTCGGATGCCCGTCGACCAGCTCGCACACGCGCGCCTCGAAGGTCCGCGGCGTCGTCGGACCGACCTTCAGCCCGAAGCCGCGCAGCAACCCCCGCACGCTCATCTCGACGTCGTGGCGCTTGGTCTGCAAGAGCTTCCTCGCCGTCAGCAGCGCGCGGGTCTCTTGCGCCGCCAGCGACTTGCAGTGCACCGGTTTGAACCAACCGAGGCGCATCAGCCGGGCGATGCCGCGCGCGTCCGCCTTGTCGGTCTTGACCGGCATGGTCTTGAAGGCGGTGCGCACGTGCCGCGTCTCGAGCAGCTCCGCCGCCAGACCGTCCGCCTCGAGGCCGGCGGACAGCCATTGCGAGAGCGGACCCGCCTCCAGACCGATCCGCGACAGCGTGAACGGCTGAGCCCGCACCAGCCGACCAACGTCTCGGGCTCGCTCGCCACCTTCGCTTCTGCGACGATCCTACCTGTTCCGTCCACGATGCACACGCTCGACTGTTCAGCGACACGTCGATCCCGGCATAGTACTCCATGCTCGTCCCTCGATGATGCTTGGCGCGGCCCCGGCCGACGCCGTTCCACACACCATCACTCGCAGGGACGGCCACCCGAGCGCATCACCCTCGGCGCCTCGGCTCGTTACGCCATCTAGGACATCGGGGTCGCTGACTTGCGGACCGGTGACGGCGGAGGCAGTCTGCCGGACGAAATCCGGGAACGCCCAGGCGCTTCATGACGCCGGCAGGCGTCGCGCGCCGTAGGCTACCTCCCGCCTCGAGGAAGATCGATGCCCGAACGGCAGCTCGATCTCTTTGCAGATGGCGGCTTGCCGCCGGCGGAGCCGGCGCGGGACGGTTCCCGGCCGGCCACGGCCACGCCGCACCCCCGGGATCTCGACGACTGCGCCCTGATCGCGGGGATTCCCAGGGCAGGGCTGGCCGACGCCGCCGCCCTGGCCGATGAAGCGGCCCGGCGTGGGCTCGCCGCCGCGGTGCCGGCCCTCGAAGAGCTATGCCGGCGGTTCGCGGGGTTCGGCCGCGAGCGGGCGGTCCCGGAGCAGGTCGCGGCGCTCCAGGCGCTGGGGCGGATCGGCGGCCCCGACGCGGCGCGGGCGGTGGTGCGGCTGGTCGCGAGGGACGCCGTTGCCGGCCCGGGACGGAAGGTCGCGCTCGAGGTCGCCGCACGGCTCGGCGCGATCCTGCCGGCCGGGGCGATCCTCCCGCTTCTCCGCGATCCCGATCCCGACCTCTGCGCCGCCGCCTGCCGCTGCACCGGTCCCTGGCCGGCGGCGGTTCCGGTCCTGCTCGATCTCGCTCGGGAGGGCGACGTCAGGCTCGGCGCAGCAGCGCTGTGCGCCCTCGGCCGCATGGGTCGCCAGGAGGCGAGGCCGGGTCTCGTCGGGCTGCTGCGCGATGCGCCGTCGGCGGAGATCATCGAAGCCGTGGCGACGATTGCCGACGAGGACTGCGTCGTCCTCCTCGGCCGGACCGCCCGAACCCGGCCGGCCCTCGCGCACGCCGTGATCGAGGCCCTCGCGACGATCGACCACCCGCGCGCCCGGCAGCTCGCCGGCACCATCAGGGCGGTCCGCTAGAGCAGCATCCGGACGACGATCGCCGTCTGGCGATCGTCGTCCGGATAAAGCTGCTCTATCCCATTGTGATGGAGCCCTTTGTTTTCGATGGGCGCGACAGGATTGCTCTCAAGGGTGGTTCCGCCTCATCGAAAACGGCTCTAGCCCCGGTGCGCCGGCGGCCGCGCTCCGACACGTGCGACGGCTTCGCTTTGCCGGGCACGCGTTCCGGCACTATCCTGGCGCTGCAGCGCTGGAAGCCGATCCGATGGAAGACCTGTTCGACCCGGCCACCCGGCCGCCGCCCGCCCGTCCGGACGCCGAACCGGAGCGCGGCCCCGGCCCCGAGCGGATCCTGGCCTTCGACATCGCGCTCCGAGGCGCCCGCGAGACCGCCTGGCGAGACCTGTTCCAGGGCTTCGGGAGCCTCAAGGCGCTGACGTTCTCGGCGAGCGTGCCCGCGATCCTGGACGTCGCGGCGCTGTTCGACGACGTCGAGATCACCTTCGGCTCGGAGCGCGTCCTCTCGCGCGAGCTCGCGGCCCTCGAGCACGCGACGGCGGCGTCGGGCTACCGCTTCACCGATGCGCTGGCCGACCAGAAGGCGTTCATCGAGCGCTTCGTCCGCCCCGCCCTGTCACGGCGCGGCACGAGGCTGCTCGAGCGGGTGCAGGACGGCAGCCTGCGCTTTCGCCTGCTGCGCGCCGCGCCCTCGCACGCCAAGCTCTATCTGCTGGCCGGCGAGGACCGCTTCCGCGCGATCGCGGGCTCGGCCAACCTCAGCCTCGCCGCCTTCTCGGGGCGCCAGCGCGAGACCTTCTTCGTGGCCGACGGCGAGGCCGACTACCTGCGCTTCCTCGACTACTACGCCGAGGACGAGGCGTGCTCGGACCCGATCGACGCCGACCTCCTGATCGTGACCGCCGAGGATGGCGACGCGGCCAGCCTGGATGTG
>DASUSF010000101.1:0-14609 GCA_036375275.1 Geminicoccaceae bacterium
GATCGTCCGCTCGTCGAGACGGAGCACCGATTCGTTCTCGAGCGCGACCGCGGCGCGGCTGAACGGGCCGGTGCGGAGGGTGTCGCCGACGCAGAGGAGGTCGCCGAGGCCGGCGGGCGCGAAGCCGGCGCTGCCCACCCGTGAGAGCTCCACCGCGCCCTCGACCGAGACGACCTGCCCGGCCAGCGGGGCGCAGGGCTCGGCCGCGCGCGCCGCGGACCCCGCCGCGCCGGCGGCCAGGAGCAGGACCAGGAGGATGCGAAGGAACCCGTGGACGTGCCGGTCGCACCCTGGGGCGCCGGAGTGGTTCGCGAGCCTCGAGGTCGAGCGGTTCGGCACTGGCGACTCCGCTGGTCGCTCCGTCCAGGAAACGCACGGAATGTGGCGAAAAAGCAACCATAATGGCGACCGGGCGGGGCGCAAGCCCATCGTCGCCGTCACTTCTCGTGCAGGGTCACCGCGCCGCCGGCGCCCGCCTCGGCGAGCCCGCCCCCCTCTCTCCGGCAGAGCCCGAGATAGAACCGGCTCGGGCCGTCCTTCCGGCCGGCGAGGATGCCCGCGAATCCGGCCTCCGCCTCCTCGAAGCGCGCGGCGCGGAACGCCTCCAGCGCGGCGACGAAGGCGCGCAGCCAGTCCGGCGCCGGCTCCTCGGCCACGTCCAGGAGCTCGACCAGCGCGAGCTTGCCCTGCTTGCCGTAGAGCACGAAATCCCCGAGCGGGCGGAGCTCGAGCCCCGGCAGGCCCTCGGTGACCGCCGTGCTCGCGACCAGCCGGGTGCCGAGGTGCTTGTTGAGCTGCTCGATCCGGGCGGCCGTGTTGACGGCGTCGCCGACCACGCTGTAGGCGAAGCGGCCGCTGCCGCCGACGCCGCCGAGCATGACCCGGCCGCAGTTGAGCCCGATCCGGGTCGGCAGGCCGCGTTCGCCCGGCCCGATCTCCATCCGCGCGGTGCTGCGTCCCATGGCGAGCGCGGCACGGCAGGCGGCGAGGCGCACCTCCGGCGACGTGCCGCGCCAGAACGCGGTGATGCCGTCGCCGACGATGTCGGTCACCAGGCCGCCCTCGGCGCTGATCGCCTTGAACGCGATCTCGAAGTAGCGGTTCAGGAGCACGCTGACCTCGTCCGGACTTCTGTACTCGGCGCGTCGGGTGAAGTGCTCGACGTCCGAGACCAGGCACACGCCGTCCACGAGCTCGGCGCGGGACGCGGTCGAGAGCGGCTCTTCCGCGAGGCCGCCCGCGATCGCCGGCGGCAGGTAGTAGGCGATCCCCGAAGCGAGGTTCTGCTCGGCCCGGCGCGCCGCCCGATACTGCAGGAGAAGGCCGCCGAACAACCCGAGCGGCAGCTGCACGAGGAGCGGGATGGCGAGCGGTGGCCACAGCGCTTCGTGGAAGGCGAGCACCGCGAGCCAGCCGTAGGCGAGGGCCAGGGCGAAGGTCGCCGGGACCGCGAGCAGGGCCGGAAGCAGGGCCGCGCTGCCGCCGACGACGAGGCCGAAGCAGAGGAGCAGCGCCGCCAGCGACCAGCCGCGCACCGGGCTCAGGGTCCGGCCGTCGAGCAGGTTGGCGAAGGCCGTCGCCGCGATCTCGACGCCGGCGAGGTCGACCCCATCGGCGCGCGAGTAGACGGTCTCGAAATCGTCGGCGTGCGGATCGAGCTGCTCGGCGAGGCCGATGAAGACGGCCCGGCCCTCGACCTCGTGGCTGACCTCGGCGAAGCCCCGCTCGTCGAGCACGGTGTGGGCGGAGAAGGTCCGCACCTGCCCCGGCGGGCCGTAGAAGTTGATCCAGCGGGCATCCGGGCCGCCGTACAGGTTGAGGCGGACCTCGAGGGCGCGGCGCGCCGCCGGATCGAGCCCGAGCGTCGCGACGCGATTTCGCAGCGCCGTCTCCACCTCCGGCCGGCCGTCGAGCCGGAGGCGGAAATCGCCCATCGCCGAGGTCAGCGCCCCGTTCCAGTCGCCCGCCGACGGTACGCGCTCGTCGAGCAGCCGCGCGAACGTGTCCCGGCTGTCCGCGAGATGCTGCTCGAGCGCCACCGCCGGCACGGTCGGGATCATCCGGGCCGCCGGCGTGAAGGTCCAGAAATGGTTGAGCCGGGCGGGGACCCGCGGCAGCGGGAACGGCGCCAGCGCCGCGGCCGGGCCGGCCAGCTCCGGGATCGGGCGGATCACCCTGAGGGTGGTGGCGATGCCTGCCGCCCCGTCGCCGATCTCGACCGCGCGGTTCGCCCGGTCGAGCATTTCCAGCAGGATCACGTTGCCGGCGCCCTCGATCGCGCGGGCGAGCGCCCGGTCCTCGGCGCGCTCGGACCGCGGCCGGTCGAAGATCAGGTCGAGGGTGATCACCGAGGCTCCGGCGCCGGCCAGGCGATCGATCAGCCGGCCGTGGATCTCGCGTGGCCATTCCCTGAGCTTGACCGGCAGGCCGAGGCGCTCGGCCGAGATCCGGTCGAGCGCGACCACGCGGACCTGGTCGGGCGGTGGCAGCGGGCCGCGGAGCGTGAACAGCCAGCTCTGGCCGATGCCCTCCTCGAGCAGGCGCCAGCCCGGGCTCAGGCCGAGCAGAAGCCCGAGCCCGCCGACGGCGAGCCCCAGCAGCAGTGCCTGGAGGAGCCGGGCCCTGCGCACCCTCCCTCCGCTCGACGAGGTTCGTCTGCCCGGCGACTGCGGTGCCAGACGCCCCGCCTCCGGTCAAGGGGCGGGCACGTGCGGCGGCTCTCAGCCCATCGCGATGCTCAGCCGGCCGCCGGCTTCCGGCCGAAGGCGCGCGGCCGGGTCAGCTGCAGCGCCTGGCCCTTCCTGGACGAGATCACCCGCCGGTTGACCCCGGCCCAGCCGATCTCGCCGAACAGCCGGCCGTACTCGATCTTCGGGCAACGGTCCTGGACCACCTCGAGCCCGGCCGCCTCGGCCTTGGCGGCGGCCTCGTCGCTCCGGATTCCGAGCTGCAGCCAGACCACCCGCGCGCCGGCCCGGATCGCCTCGTCGACCACCGCCGGCGCCTCCTCCGCCTTGCGGAAGACCTGCACCATGTCTGGCGGCTCGGGCAGGTCGGCGAGCGCGGCGTGGACCCGCTCCCCCAGGATCTCCCGGCCGGCGTAGCGGGGGTTGACCGGGATCATCCGGTACCCCTTCTGCTGCAGGTACAGCATGGAGAAATAGGACGGCCGCATGTCGTTGGCGCTCATGCCGACGGCCGCGATGGTCTTCACCCGCTTCAGGATGTCCCGGATCCGCGCATCGTCGTTCTGGATCGTCGCCATGCCCCGGATGTGCGTCCGCACCAGGGATCGGTCAAGGGCGCTGGCCGGTGCCGCCTGCCTGACCTAAGCTTCCTCGGAACCTCCGGAGACGCCGATGCCCGACGCCGCGCGCCCCCGTCTCGTCCTGGTGGACGGGTCGGGCTACATCTTCCGCGCCTTCTTCGCCCTGCCGCCACTCACCGCCCCCGACGGCACCCCGGTCGGCGCCGTCTACGGCTTCTGCAACATGCTCTGGAAGCTGCTGCAGGACCTCGGGCCGGACCAGCAGATCGCCGTGGTGTTCGACAAGGGCACGCGCTCGTTCCGGAACGACATGTATGACCTGTACAAGGCGAACCGGCTCGAAGCGCCCGAGGATCTGGTGCCGCAGTTCCCGCTGGTGCGCGAGGCGGCGGAGGCCTTCAGCCTGCCGGTGCTCGAGGTCGAGGGCTTCGAAGCCGACGACCTGATCGCGAGCTACGCGCGGCTCGCCCGGGAGCGCGGCCAGGACGTGCTGATCGTCAGCTCGGACAAGGACCTGATGCAGCTGATCGGGCCGGGCATCGAGATGCACGACCCGATGAAGCAGAAGCCGATCGGCACGGCCGAGGTGGAGGCGCGCTTCGGGGTCGGCCCGGACCTCGTGACCGACGCCCTGGCGCTCGCCGGCGACACCTCGGACAATGTCCCGGGCGTGCCCGGGATCGGCGCCAAGACCGCGGCGCAGCTGCTCCGGGAGTTCGGCAGCCTGGAAGCGCTGCTCGATGGCGCCGAGACCATCCGGCAGCCGAAGCGCCGGCAGAGCCTGGTCGAGCACCGCGACCAGGCCCGGCTGTCCAAGGAGCTGGTGACGCTGTGCGCGGACGCGCCGCTGCCGGTCCCGCTGGAGGAGCTGTACGACGGCGCGCTCGACTATCCGAAGCTGCTCGAGTTCGTCCGCGGCTACGGCTTCAAGTCGCTCGCCCAGCGGGTCGAGCAGAAGGCGCGGGAAGCGGACGCGGCGGCGGCCGGCGCCAGACCGGCGGGCAAGCTCGACGCGCACTACCGGCGGATCACCGACCTCGCCGCCCTCGACGACCTGCTCGGGCGCGCGTCCCGCCTGGGCGTCCTCGCGATCGCCTGCGAGGCCACCTCGATCGACGTGACGGTCGCGACGCTGGTCGGCGTGGCGCTGGCGGTCACGCCGGGCGAGGCTTGGTACGCGCCCCTCGCCCACGTCGACGAGTTCGGCAACCCGCAGCCGGACCAGCTCGACCGTGAGGCGGTGCTGGAGCGTCTGCGCCCGGTGCTGCTCGACCCGGGCGTCCTCAAGGTCGGCCATCACCTGAAGTACCACCTCGGCGTCCTCCGCCGCCTCGGCCTCGACCTCCGCCCCTACGACGACACGATGATGCTCTCCTACGTCATCGACGGCGCCATGCACGGTCACGGCCTGGACGAGCTGGCGCGGCTCCAGCTCGACCACGCCATGACCACCTACGAGGAGCTGTGCGGCAGCGGCCGGAAGCAGATCCGCTTCGACCAGTGCCAGGTCGCCGCGGCCACGGCCTACGGCGCCGAGGATGCCGACGTCACGCTCCGCCTCCACGGCATCCTCAAGCAGCGCCTCGCCGAGGATCGCCGGACGCGGGTCTACGAGACCATGGAGCGGCCGCTGGTGTCGGTGATCGAGGCGATGGAGCGGCGCGGGATCAGGGTCGACCCGGCCGCGCTACGGGCACTGTCCCAGGACTTCACCGCCCGGATGGCCGAGCTGGAGGAGCAGGCCTACCGGCTCGCCGGGCGGACCTTCAACCTCGGCTCGCCCAGGCAGCTCGGGGAGATCCTGTTCAAGGAGCAGGGCATGGCCGCGGGCCGGAAGACCAGGACCGGCGCCCATGCGACCACCGCGCAGGTGCTGGAGGGGCTCGCGGCGCAGGGCCACGAGCTGCCGGCGACGGTGCTCGGCTGGCGGCAGCTGCAGAAGCTCACCGGCACCTACACCGACGCCCTGATCCAGCAGATCAGCCCGGCCGACCGCCGGGTCCACACCTCCTATGCCATGGCGATCACGTCGACCGGGCGGCTCAGCTCCAACGACCCCAACCTCCAGAACATCCCGATCCGGACCGAGGAGGGCCGGAAGATCCGGGCGGCCTTCGTGCCGGCGGACGGCCACCTGCTGCTCTCCGCCGACTACTCCCAGATCGAGCTCCGCATCCTCGCCCACATCGCCGGCATCGGGACCCTGAAGAAGGCGTTCGCCGAGGATGCCGACATCCACGCGATCACGGCGTCGCAGATGTTCAAGGTGCCGCTCGACCAGATGGACCCGCTGCTCCGCCGCAACGCCAAGACGATCAACTACGGGATCATCTATGGCATCGGCGCCTTCGGCCTGTCGGAGCGGCTCGGCATCCCGTTCGACGAGGCCAGGCGCTACATCGAGACCTACTTCGAGCAGTACCCCGGGATCCGCGACTACATGGAGCGGGCGAAGGACGAGGCGCGGACCAAGGGCTTCGTCGAGACGCTGTTCGGGCGGAAGTGCGCGACGCCGGAGATCCAGAGCAGCAACTTCGCGCGGCGGGGCTATGCCGAGCGCGCCGCGATCAACGCCCCGATCCAGGGCTCGGCGGCCGACATCATCAAGCGCGCGATGATCCGGATCGAGACCGTGCTCGGGCGGTCCAACCTCGGCGCGCGGATGCTGCTCCAGGTTCATGACGAGCTGGTGTTCGAGGTGCCGGAGGACGAGGTCGAGCCGGCCTCGAAGCTGGTGCGGGAGGTGATGGAGGGCGCGGCGCACCTCGACGTGCCCCTGACCGTCGACGTCGGCGCCGGCGCGAGCTGGGATGCGGCGCACTGAGCCGGGCACGACGCCCGTGATCGACCCCGCGCAGCTTGCGCAACGGGTGCGGGCGGGCGACCGGCGCGCGCTGGCGCGGGCGATCACGCTGGTCGAATCCGTGCGGCCGGATCACGGCGCGCTCCGTGACGATCTGCTCGACCGCCTGATGCCGGCCGGCGGCCAGGCGCTCCGGGTCGGCATCACCGGCACGCCCGGGGCCGGCAAGTCGACCTTCATCGAGACCTTCGGCCAGCACGTGATCCGGGACGGCGAGCGGATCGCGGTTCTCGCGGTGGATCCCTCGAGCCGCCTCAGCGGCGGCTCGATCCTCGGCGACAAGACCCGGATGCAGCGCCTCAGCCAGAGCGGCGCCGCGTTCATCCGCCCGTCGCCCGCCGGCACCACGCCAGGCGGCGTCGCGCGGCGGACCCGGGAAGCGTCCTACGTCTGCGAGGCGGCCGGCTTCGGCGTCATCCTGATCGAGACCGTGGGCGTGGGGCAGAGCGAGGTCGCGGTCGCCGACATGGTCGACTGCTTCATCCTCCTGCTGGCGCCCGGCGCCGGCGACGAGCTGCAGGGGATCAAGCGCGGCATCGTCGAGCTCGCCGACCTGGTCGTGATCAACAAGGCGGACGCCGACCTCCGGCCCGCTGCCGAGGCGGCGGCAACCGCGTACCGCCAGGCGCTCATGCTGCTCGCCCCGCGGCCCGGCGGCTGGACGCCCGAGGTCCTGCTCTGCTCGGCGCGCGAGGACCGGGGGGTCGACGCGGTGCTCGACGCGATCCGCCGCCAGCGGCAGGCCCTCGAGGTGTCCGGCGAGCTCGCGCGCCGACGGGAGGGGCAACGCCTCGCCTGGTTCGATGCCGAGCTGGAGCAGGGCCTGGTCGAGATCCTGCGGCGGGACCCGGCGCTCCGGGCCGCGCTGGAGGCCTCCCGGCGGGCAGTGGCCCTCGGCCGCGCCTCACCGGCCGCTGCGGCCCGCCGGATCTTCCAAGGCTTCGAGCTGCACCGGCGACCGGCGACCGGGGAGGAACCATGATGGCGGGAACAAGCGCGGCTCGATCGCTCGCCTGGGGTGCGGGCGCCCTTCTCGCGCTGACCTTCGCGGGCGAGCTTCGCCCGGGCGAAGCGGACGTCGTCGAGGCCCGCCTCAGCCCCGCAGGCGACGGCGTCTACCGGCTCGACGCGACGGTCCGGCACGACGACGCCGGCTGGGACCACTACGCCGATGCGTTCGAGGCGCTGACCGCGGACGGCGAGGTGCTGGCCACCCGGACGCTGCTTCACCCCCACGTCGACGAGCAGCCGTTCACCCGTTCGCTGACGGGGCTCGAGATCCCGGACGGGATCCGCGAGATCGTGATCCGGGCGCACGACAGCGTGCACGGCCACGGCGGTGCCGAGCTGCGCGTCCAGGTGCCGCGCTAGCGCTGGTGCCGCTCTCAAACCGCCGACCGCGTGCCGTCACCGCGACATGGCCGACCCGCAACGGGGCCAGCCGCTGAGCACGACCCGCCGATGACGGCGCGTCCGGCGTCGACGGACGCGGTTTTCCGGCCATCCGGACGCCGGTCGGTCTGGTTCGAGCCCCTGCAAGGCGCCACCTTCCCGCCATGTGGCTCCACCTGCTGCCTGCGCTCCTGTGCGTCGTGCTTCCGAGCCTTGCGGCGGCCTGCACCGCGCCGGAGCCGGTCCGGCTTCGGATCAGCCACGGGACGTTCGGCGAGCTCGGCCGGCACGCGGTCGACTTCCGCTGCGAGCAGGACCGGCTGATCGTCGAGACCCAGGCCGAGATCGAGGTCCGGCTCGTGGTCATCCCGGTGTTCCATCGCTCGGTCCACTACCGCGAGGTGTGGTCCGGCGATCAGCTGCTCGAGTTTTTCGGCGAGACCGTGGACCGCGGCGAGGAGCGCTCGGTGGTGCGCGCCCGGCTCGACGGCGGCCGGATGGTGATCGAGGGGCCCCGGGGCCGGATCGAGGGGCCGCCCGAGGTGATCCCGAGCCATCCCTGGAGCCCGCTCTCGGTTGAGCGCGAGGTGATGTTCGACGTTGTCGACGGAACCCTCCTCCGGGTGCAGCACCAGGACCTCGGCGAGACCCAGCTCGAGCTCGACGGCGAGCCGGTGCTCGCGCGTCATTTCCTGACCACGGGCGAGATCCGGCGCGAGCTCTGGTACGCGCCCGACGGGCGCTGGCTGCAGTGGCGGCTCGAGCGGCAGGGCACCGTCACCCTGACCCGCGAACCTTCCTGATTGCCGGAAGCGCGCCGCGCCGACCGGCGCTCGCGACGAGCATCCACGCGGCCCGGTCGACTGGCCGTACCGCCGGATCGGGCGGTGCGGGTCTGGCCCGGCGGGTCGGGCCGTGGCATCAAGACGCCGCAAGGAAGGGAGGCCCACGATGTCGCTCGAGGCGCCGGCCGATGCGCCGGCTTTCGACGCCGGACAGCTCACGACCTTCACGGCGGGGCTGTTCCGGGCCGCCGGGCTGGACGACGACAAGGCCGGCACCATGGCAACCATCCTGGTCGAGGGCGACCTGCTCGGCCACACCACCCACGGCCTCGCGCTCGCCGCGCCGTATCTCGCGGCGCTGCGCGACGGTCGGATGACCAGGGAAGGGGAACCGGAAGTCGTGTCCGAGAAGGGCGGTGCGCTCGCCTGGAACGGTCGGCGCCTGCCCGGCACCTGGCTCACGGCACGCGCGGTCGACGCGGCGCTCGCCAAGGCGCGCGAGCACGGGATCGGCGCGGTCGCGGTCCGGGAGAGCAGCCACATCGGCTGCCTCGCCGCCTATCTGGAGCGGGCGACGGGCGCGGGCTGCATGATTCTCCTGACCTGCTCCGACCCGTCGGAAGCCAGCGTCGCGCCGTTCGGCGGCACCCGCCCCGCGTTCACCCCGGACCCGATTGCGATCGGCATTCCGACCGAAGCCGATCCGATCCTGATCGACATCAGCGCCTCGATCACCACCAACGGCCTGACCACCCGCCTGGCCAGGGCGGGCGGGCGCTTTCCGGGGCCGTGGGTGATGGACGCGGACGGCAACGCCACCGACGATCCGACCAGGGTCTTCACCGATCCGCCGGGCTCGATCCTGCCGATCGGCGGCAAGGAGTACGGGCACAAGGGGTACGGCCTGGCGCTGACCATCGAGGCCTTGAGCCAGGGCCTCTCCGGCCACGGTCGGGCCGACCGGCCGACCGCCTGGGGCGCCTCGACGTACGTCCAGGTGATGGACCCGGAGGCGTTCGGCGGCGCGGCGGCCTTCAGGGCGCAGATGAGCTTCATCGCCGATGGCTGCCGGGCGAATCCGCCGGCGCCCGGGGTGGAGCGGGTCCGCCTGCCGGGAGAGGCCGGCCTCGCGCGGAAGCGCCGCGCGCTCCGGGACGGGGTTCGCCTCTACCCAGGCATCATGGACGCGCTCCGCGCGGAGGCGGCCCGCCACGCCGTGCCGGTGCCGGATCCTCGCTGAGCAGCAGCCGCCGGCGCTCCACGCCCACGTCACGGCCGACGGAGCGGCCGGGGGTTCGCGCTCGGGCCCGCCCCCGGAGGCGCGCCCGACCGCCGGTGCACGGGCCTCGCGCGCCACGAAGATGGCCCGGATCGTCAGATCGGGCGGACCTGGAGCAGGGCGCCGTCGGCGCCGGTCACCTCGACCGCCGCGCCGGCCGGCAGATCCGGCCCGGCGACGGTCCAGCTGGCGTCGCCGAGAAGCACCCGGCCCCGCCCGTCCCGGATCGGATCGAGCAGGCTCGCCCGCCGCCCGACCAGCCCCGCGCTCTGCCGGCCGATCTCGCGCGGGTCGGTGGTCCGGGCCCGGAACCGCCGCCAGGCGAGGAGGCTCGAGAACGCCAGCCCCGCGAACAGCACGAACTGCAGGCTGACCGGCATGGCCGCCCAGCCGAGCAGCGCCAGCCCGACCAGCGCCGCGGCGGCGCCGAGCCAGAGGAAGACGAAGCCCCGGGCGAACAGCTCGACCGCCATCAGGCCGCCGGCGAGCGCCCACCAGTGCCAGAAGGTGACCATCTCGATCACCAGCATGCGCTCCATCATCGGCTCCTGGAAGCGACGGCGGCGCCGGCCCACGTACCGCGGCCGCGCCGGCCGGGCCCGTGCGCCGAGGCCTGCCGGGAAAACCTGTGCAGCGCCATCATGCCTCCTTCGACGGCCCAGAGCATGTCGCCGTCGTACGCCTATCAGGTTAACGATCCGCTAAACTTCAACCCGTAGCCATGCATTCGGCGCATGCCCGACAGCATGGCTAACGTCCGCCACCGCCGGAGCCATCCTTGCCCCGGCCCATGCGCTTCGGCTAAGTGCTGCCCCTGCACGCCGGATGGGAGGTTGTCCTGAGCGAACGCGTCGAAGCTCGCGCCGGAGATCCGGTGGCGGTGCCCGCCGGCCGGCGGATCGGCCCCTCGTCGTGGCTGCGCGGGTTGTACGACTGGACCCTCGAGCAGGCGTCGAAGCCCCACGCCCTCGGGCTGCTCGCGCTGGTCTCGTTCATCGAGAGCTCGATCTTCCCGGTGCCGCCGGACGTCCTGCTGATCCCGATGGTGCTGGCCGCCCGCTCGCGCGCGTGGCTGATCGCCGGCGTATGCACGGTGGCCTCGGTCGCCGGCGGCATGTTCGGGTATGCGATCGGCGCCTTCCTGTTCGAGTCGATCGGCGCCGCGGTGCTCGGCTTCTACGGCTATCTCGAGAAGTTCGAGACCTTCAAGGACGCGTACAACGCGTACGGCGCCTGGATCGTGTTCGGCGCCGGGTTGACGCCCTTCCCCTACAAGGTGATCACGATCGCGAGCGGAGTGACCGGGCTCGACCTCACCACGTTCACGCTCGCCTCGGTCCTGGCGCGTGGCCTGCGCTTCTTCCTGATCGCGGCGCTGCTCTGGTGGCTCGGCGAGCCGATCCGCCGGTTCATCGAGAACAACCTCGGGTGGCTCACCGTGGTCTTCTTCGTGCTCCTGTTCGGCGGCTTCCTGGCGCTCAAGCTCGTGGCATGATCAGCAGCCGCGCGGGGCCCGTGACATGACCGATGGCGCCGGCGCCGCCGAGACGCGCGGCCGAACGGTCCGACATCGATGAGCCATCTGGCACCCCCAAACCGCGACGTCGTCGTGGTAGAGGAGACCGGCCCGATCGGGACTGCCCGGAAGCGGTTCCGTCCCATCGCGACCCGCTCTAGGATCGGATGATGTCTCCACTCCTCGCCTTCACGCCGCGGCGGGCGTCCCTGCTCGTGGGGTCCCTGTCCGCCGCGATGCTGGTCGCCGTCCTCGTGATGCAGTACGGCTTCGGCGCCGATCCCTGCCAGCTCTGCATCTGGCAGCGCTATCCTCACGTCGCCCTGGTCCTGCTCGGCATCGTCGGGTATCTCGCCTGGCCGAGGCGCGCGCTGCTCGCCGCCGGCGCGGTCGCACTCGGCAGCGCCGGCCTCGCGCTCTACCACCTCGGCATCGAGCAGGGGTTCTGGGCGCTTCCGGCGGGCTGCGTGGCCGGCGGCGAGGCGGAGACCGTGGACGAGCTCCGCCGGCTCCTGATGGAATCGCCACCGGCCTGCGATCAGGTCTCGTTCACCCTGCTCGGGCTGTCGCTCGCGCTCTGGAACGCCGGCGCGTCGCTGCTGCTCGCGGTCCTCGCGCTGCTCGGGCTCACCGAGCCGGTCAGGGCGGTCCGCCGGGTCGCTCAGTAGGCCATCAGGACCGGCACCGTCATGTGGGCGAGCAGCGAGCGGGTGACACCGCCGAGGATCAGCTCGCGCGCCCGCGAGCGGCCGTAGGCGCCCATCACCAGGAGGTCGGCCCCGGCTTCGGCGACCGTGGAGAGCAGGATCTCACCCTGAGCCACGCCGGCGGTGAGCGTGTGCCGGGCCTCCGCCCGCACGCCGTGGCGCGCGAGCGCATGCGCGCAGGCGAGCGCCCGGCCGCCCGTGCCGTCCCTCGGGTCCATCTCGAACACGGTGACGCTCGTCGCCCGCTCGAGGAGCGGCATCGCGGCCTCGGCCGCGCGCGCAGCCTCGCGGCCGCCGTTCCAGGCGATGACGACCCGTTCGCCGACCGCATCGAACCGCCCGGCGTAGGGCACCACCAGCACGCCCCGCCCGCTCTCCAGGACCACCTGCTCGGGCAGCTGACGGACCAGCGTGGCGATCCCTTCCTGCTCGCTCTGCCCGACCACGGTCAGATCGGCATACCGCGCCCGCTCGGCCAGACGCAGGCCGGGGTCCCCCTCGAGCGTCTCCGCGTCGACGCCAATCCCCTCGGCCCGCGCGAGCTGCGTGAACCGCTCGGCCGCGTCCGCCGCCGTGCGCGCCATCATGTCGCGCTGCGCCTCGACGATCTCGGGGCTGAGCATCGGCATCGGGCTGCCGAACGACGCCGGCATGATCAGCGGCGGGATCACGTACAGGCCGCTGAGATGGGCCCCGAACCGCTGCGCGAGCGTCATCGCGAGGCGGCTGCGCACCTCGCTCCGCGCGTCGCTGCCGAGATGCACGAGAATGCTGCGGTACGCCATGGCCACCTCCGGTCGAGCCTCATCGCGGATGATCCGTCCACACCCGGCGCACCGCCTTGCGCCAGGTCAATCCTCGAGCATCTGCCAGGCCACGGCGAAGCGGGTCGCGGTCGTGATCCAGCAGAGCCCGCCGAAGGCCACCGCGATGGCTGGGAACCAGCCTGGCACCAGGCAGGCCAGCACGAAGGCCAGCAGGGTCTCGGTGCCCTCGGTCAATCCGCCCAGGTAGTAGAGCGACTTCCGGCCGCGCAGGTCGGTCGAGAGCCCGCGCTTGGCGGCCATGATCGCGAAGGCGAGGAAGGAGGTGCCGGTGCCGACGAAGCTCAGGATCAGGAAGGCCGCGGCGAGCGCATTCGCGTCCGGATGGGCGAGAGCGAAGCCGAAGGGGACGCTGGCGTAGAAGATGAAGTCGAGCGCGATGTCGAGAAATCCACCGCGGTCGGTCGGCCCCCCGCGCCGCGCGATCGCGCCATCGAGCCCGTCGAACAGCCGGTTGAGCAGGATCAGCACCAGCCCCGCGAGGTACGCCTCGAGGGCGATCAGGACCACCGCCCCGACCCCGACGGCGAAGCCGATCAGCGTGGCCTGGTTCGCGCCGAGGCCGCTGACCTCGATCGAGGCCGCCAGCCGGTCCAGCGGCGGGTCGATCACCCGGCGCAGGCGCGCGTCCAGCACGCCGGCTCAGCGGGGCCGCTGCTGGCCCGCCCGACCGGCCGCCGGCGGTTCGCCGAAATGGACCACCCGCTCGCCGTCCGGACCGGCCGCGGACGCACCTTCGGGACCGTCGGCAGCGGCCTGCTCGGCGGCCGCCTCGTTGGCCGCGCGGCGGCGCATCCGCTCCGCCGCCATCACGCCCACCGGCAGGCTCAGCACGTAGGCCAGGCCGACAAAAAACAGCGTGAGCCATGGCGCGCTGGACAGTGCGGCGACGAAGAGCCCGACGAACACCAGGGTCGGCAGAGTCCACTCCGGCGCGATCCGGACGGTCACCATCTTGAGCGAGAAGGTCGGCACGCGGCTGACCATCAGCACGGCCGTGACCAGGATGACGACGGCGTTGAGCAGCCACGACTGCGCCCATGCGGCGCCACTGAAGGCGAAGGATGCGAGCATCGGCATGATCGCGCAGCCGGCGGCGGCGGGTGCCGGCACCCCCGTGAAGAAGCGGGCCATCCAGGTGGGCCTGGCGGTGTCCTCGAGCTCGGTGTTGAAGCGCGCCAGGCGAAGCGCGCAGCAGGTCGCGAACAGCAGGCTGAGCGCCCAGCCGATGCCCTTCACCGAATGCAGCGACCAGAGATAGACCAGGACCGCCGGCGCAACGCCGAAGCTCAGGAAATCCGCCAGCGAATCGAGCTGGGCGCCGAGCTTGGAGGTGATCTTGAGCAGGCGTGCCGAGCGCCCGTCCAGGCCGTCGAAGATCCCGGCCAGCACGAGCAGCGCGAGCGCCAGCTCGAAGCGCCCGTCCAGCCCGTAGCGGATCGCGGTCAGGCCGAGGCAGAGGCTCGCGACCGTGAAGATGTTCGGCACCAGGTGGATGATCGGCTGGGCGCGCAGCCGTCGCCTGCGGGCAGCTCGCGGCATCAGATCCTTCTCCCGCTGCGCCAGGGCCGGTTGCCCCGGCCCTCGGCGAGCACGGTCTCGCCTCCGATCGCCCTCTGGCCGGGCACGACCAGAGGCGACATCCCGTCGGGCAGGTAGACGTCCGCCCGGCTGCCGAAGCGGATCAGCGCGATCCGCTCGCCCGCCCGGAGCTCCTGCCCCTCGCGGACGAAGCCGACGATCCGGCGCGCGACCAGCCCGGCGATCAGGACCACGCCGAGGGCCTCTCCGCTCGACGTCTCGAGGCGCAGCGACTGCCGCTCGTTCTCCTCCGACGCCTTGTCCAGCGCGGCGTTCAGAAACTTGCCGGGGCGGTAGGCGAGGCGGGCGATGCGGCCGGTGGCGGGCGCCCGGTTGACGTGCACGTCGAAGATGCTGAGGAAGACGCTGATGCAGGTCCGCGGCGCGTCGCCGA
>DASUSF010000102.1:0-4047 GCA_036375275.1 Geminicoccaceae bacterium
CGCGTCCAGCCGTACCTGTTCTTCGACGGCCGCTGCGAGGAGGCGGTCGAGTTCTACCGCAGCGTCCTCGGCGCCGAGGTCGAGATGATGATGCGGTTCAAGGACAACCCGGAGCCCCCGCCGGATCCGACGCCGGGTCACGCCGACAAGGTGATGCACACGAGCTTCCGGATCGGCGACACGACGGTGCTGGCCTCGGACGGTCGATGCCAGGGGCGGCCGAGCTTCCAGGGCTTCTCCCTGTCGCTCACGACCTCCGGCGAGGCGGAGGCCGAGCGGCTCTTCGCGGCCTTGAGCGACGGCGGGGAGGTGCAGATGCCGCTCGGCAGGACCTTCTTCTCCCCGCTCTTCGGCATGGTCGCGGACCGCTTCGGAGTGTCCTGGATGATCTACGTGGCGCCGGAGGGCGAAGCGCGGTAGGCGGCGTCGGGAGAGCCTCAGCCGTGGGCGCTGACGCGCAGCGCCCGACCGATCCTGGCGAACATCTCGTCGAGGACGCCGTGGCGCTGGCCGGCGTGGAGATAGACCGTCCGCGCGTCGATCAGGAGGCGGTTCACCGCATCCAGGCGCTCGGCCAGCAGCACCATCAGGTACCGGGCGACCTCGGGCTCGGCGTCGAGGAAGGTCCTCGCGTCATCGACGACGAAGAAGCTGGACGGCTCCACGGCCAGGACGCTGGCGGTATGAGAACGGCCGAGAATCAACGCCATGTCGCCGAACACGGCGCCGGGCTTGCTGACCCGGGCGAGCGGCACGTCGTCCTTGACCACGTCGACGACGCCGTGCTGGAGGAACAGCAGGCGCTGCGTGGTGCTGCTCTCGTGCAGGACCACGTCGCCCGCCTCGTAGACCAGGATCGGGAACGCCGAGAGCTTCGCGAGCACCCCTTGCAGCTCCATGATCGGAGCGGGTGACTCTCCCGGTTGGTGATGCTCTGTCATCGCGCCCGCAGTTCGGACCGGGACGTTGCCCCGCCCCCTTCCGGCTGATCGCCCAGACTTCCGCAGTTCGGGCCGGCAGGCAAGCGCAAATGCGCCGCCGCCGGAGGTGCCCGGCTGGTTCGGGTCCCCGGCCTATGCGCGGACGGCGGAGGAGCGGGTCAGCTTTTTTTCCGGGGCGCCCGCGGCTTCGCGGCCGGCTTGAGGCGGACCCGGACGCCGCGCTCGGAGCGGTCGATCTCGAAGGCGCCGGTCTTTTCGACCAGGTCGCCGAGCTTCGCGTGCCCGTAGGTGCGCGGATCGAAGTCCGGCGCGAGTTGGCCGAGCCGTTGACCGACTCCGCCGAGCCCGACCCACTCGCCGTCGTCGTCGGCCATCCGCGCGATCACCTTGCTGAGCAGGGGCACGGCCGCGCTCGGCGGCTGCAGCGCGGCCCCTCCGGCCACCGGGTCACGGTCCGGCGCAGGGGCCTCGGGCAGCAGGTTCTCGGTGTAGATGAAGCGGCGGCACGCCTGCCGGAAGCTTTCCGGCGTGTTCTGGGTCCCGAATCCGTAGACGTCGGCCCCCTGCTCGCGCAGGCGAGCGGCGAGCCGGGTGAAGTCGCTGTCCGAGGAGACGAGGCAGAAGCCGTCGAAGCGGCCGCTGTGCAGCAGGTCCATCGCGTCGATCACGAGGGCGATGTCGGAGGCGTTCTTGCCCTTGGTGTAGGCGAAGTTCTGGTGCGGGATGATCGCGTGCTTCGACAGGATGTCGGCCCAGGCCTTGAGCCGCGTGCCCGAAAAGTCGCCGTAGATCCGCCGGACGCTCGCTTCGCCGATCTTGGCGATCTCCTCGAACAGGCCGTCCGCGATCCGGGACGAGGCGTTGTCGGCGTCGATCAGCACCGCGAGGCGCGCGGTCCGAAGCTCGGTGGCCATCGGCTCCTCCCGTGTCGGATGGGGCGCATCCGGTTGGACGGGATCGCCGGAGGGCGATCAGGGTCCGGATGAAGCTGCCCCGATCCGTTGACGCAGAGCGACTGCGTTCGATGAGCGACGGGGCTTCGCGGCGCCAGGCGATCCCGTCGCATGGCGATCGCGCTACCCGCGATTCGGATCCTGATAGCTCAGAACCGCGCCGCCCGGCACCGTCTCCCGGGTCGTCGCGCCGGGCGTCGCGAGGATCCGGTCGATCCAGGGCAGCCGGCTCTCGATCCCGTACTGCAGGGTCGGCTCGGCACGCTCCGGCTGATCGAGGCTGCCGACCGTCACGCTCAGGCGCGCTTCCTCGAGGTAGCGGAAGCCGAGCGGCGTGCCGCAGCGGCCGCAGAAATACCGCTCCGCCTGGGCGCTGCTCTCGAACCGGGCCGGCTCGCCCCCGATCCAGGCGAAGTCGTCGAGCGCCACGTCGGCCTCGGCCATGAACAGGTTGCCCATCGCCCGCTGGCACATCCGGCAGTGGCAGATGTCGACCTTGTCGGGCGTAGCGTAGAGGGCGTAGCGGACTGCGCCGCACTGGCAGCCACCGGTGAGGACCGGCGCCCGTTCGCCGGCACCGCGCGCCTCAGCCATCGGACTTGGGACCGGCCTGGAAGCTTCGGATCGCCGCCATGCCGCCTGGCGGCGGGTCGTCCTCGGTCCGGACCCGGGGCGTCTGCAGCGCCTCGTCGAGCCACGGCAGCCGGCTCTCGGCGCCATACTGCTTGCGCGGACGCCCCTTTTCCGGCTGGTCGAGGCTGCCGGTGGTGACGCTGATCGTCGGCCACGCGAGGTAGCGGAAGGCGAGCGGCGTGCCGCAGTCGCGGCAGAAGAACCGCTCGGCGACGGAGCTGCTCTGGAACCGGGCGGGCGCGCCGCTCGTCCAGGCGAAGTCGTCGAGCGCGACCCCGCCGACCGTCGCCATGAACAGGTTGCCCATGGCCCGCTGGCACATGCGGCAGTGGCAGACGTCGGCGCTGGTGGGCTCCGCATAGAAGGCGTAGCGGACCTTCCCGCACTGGCAGCCGCCCTCGAGGACGGGGGTGCGCGCGCTCACTGGTCGACCCCCCGGACCGCCAGCAGGTGGCGCATCCGACCCGCCGCCAGATCGGGATCGCGGAGCAGGCCCGCGGCATCGGCGAGCCGGAACAGCTCGGCCAGATGGAGCAGCGAGCGCGCGCTCTCCTGGCCGCCGACCATGGTGAAGTGGTCCTGGTGGCCGTTCAGCCAGGCCATGAACACGACGCCCGTCTTGTAGAAGCGGGTCGGCGACCTGAAGATGTGGCGGGAGAGCGGCACCGTCGGTTCGAGGATCTCGTGGAAGGCGACGGTCCGCCCTTCGCCGAGCGCCGAGAGGGCGGCGGAGGCCGCCGGCGCGATCGGGTCGAAGATCCCGAGCAGCGCGTCCGAATGATGCGTGCCGTCGCCGGCGATCAGCTCGGCGTAGTTGAAGTCGTCGCCGGTGTACATGCGCACACCCTCCGGCAGGCGGGCGCGCAGCCGCTCCTCCTTCTCCTTGGACAGCAGTGACAGCTTGATCCCATCGACCCTGGCGGCGTTGGCCGCGATGATCTCGACGCAGACGTCCATGGCGCGCATGTGGTCGCGCGAGCCGAAGTAGCCCTCGAGCGCGGGGTCGAACATCTCGCCCAGCCAGTGGATGATGCAGGGCTCGCGGAGCTGGGAGAGGACGTGGTCGTAGACTCTGGCGTAGTCGTCCGGCGAGGTCGCCGAGGCAGCCAGGGCCCGGCTCGCCATCAGGATGATCCGCCCGCCCATCCCTTCGATCGCCTCGATCTGCTCCTCGTAGGCGCGGATCACGTCCTCGACCCCGCAGCGCGGGGAGCCCGAAAGATGATCCGTCCCGGCGCCGCAGTAGATGACCGCGTCGACACGTCCGTTCGCGGCGTCGAGCGAGCGCCGGATCAGCTCCTTGGCGTCCGGCCAGCGCAGGCCCATGCCCCGCTGGGCGGTGTCCATCGCCTCGGCGACGCCGAGGCCGAGGTCCCAGAGGTGCTCGCGGAACGCGATCGTCCGCTCCCAGTCGATCGCCGCGTCCAGCCACGGGTCGATATCGGCGAGTGGATCGGCCACCACGTGCGCGGCGGCGAACGCCACCCGGTCGAACGCGCCGGCGCGCCGTTCCGGGAACC
>DASUSF010000103.1:0-18348 GCA_036375275.1 Geminicoccaceae bacterium
ACCTACCGGATCTATGCCGCCGCGTTCGCGCTGGCCATGATCGGGCTGCTGTGGCTGTTCCTCAACCGGACGCCCTATGGCGCGGTGATCAAGGCGGGCGCGCACGACAGCGAGATGGTCCGCGCGCTCGGCTACAACCTCAGGCGGCTCCGGCTCATGGTCTTCGGCTTCGGCTGCGCCCTCGCCGGCATCGCCGGGATCATCATGGCGCCGATCTGGGGCGTGCGCCCGGTGGTCGGCGTAGACGCCGTGATCCCGGCGTTCGTGATCATCGTGCTCGGCGGGGTCGGCAGCTTCTGGGGAGCGGTCAGCGCGGGGCTGCTGGTCGGGCTGGTGGTCGGCCTCAGCGCCGCGTTCGTCACCGAGTGGTCGCTGCTCTCGATGTACCTCCTGCTCCTCGCCGTCGTCATCTTCCGCCCGCGCGGGCTGGCCGGCAAGGCCAGCGTGCTGGAGCGCTAGGCATGGGCCGGCGCGATGGCGGGCTGCGGAACCTCCTGAACGCGCCGCTGCTCGCGAGCTTCCTCGCCTTCGGCACCATGCCGCTCTGGATCGAGGCGGTCGGGCTCTACCAGTACATCGGGCTCGAGATCATGATCTGGGTGATCTTCGCCCTCGGCTACAATCTGCTCCTCGGCTACACCGGCCTGCCCTCCTTCGGCCATGGCGCCTTCCTCGGCGTCGGCGCCTACGCCTTCGGGCTCACCCAGTTCAACCTGGCGGACAACCTCTGGCTCTCGCTCCTCGGCGCCGTCCTGGCGAGCACGGCGCTCGGCGGCTTCGTGGCGCTGTTCATCTCGCACCGGCGCGGCATCTACTATGCGCTCATGACCATTGCCTTCGGCCAGATCTTCTTCTTCGTGGCCAGCAAGTGGACCTCGGTGACGGGCGGCGAGGACGGGCTGCTCGACATCCGGCGGCTGCCGCTGGAACTTGGCGTTGCGCGCATCGAGCTCACCGCGACCGCATCGCTGACCTGGTTCGCGTTCGCGCTCTACGTGGTCGTGGTCGTGCTCCTGTGGCGGCTGGTGAACGCTCCCTTCGGCAAGGTCCTGAAGGCGATCAAGCAGAACGAGACGCGCTGCTCGTTCCTCGGCTACAACGTGGTCCTCTACAAGTGGGCCGCGTTCACGATCTCCTGCGCGATCGCCGGGCTCGCCGGCGGCCTCTTCGCGATGGCTCAGCAGGGCGCCTACATCCAGATCATGAGCCTGCAATGGTCCGGCATCGTCGTCCTGATGACGCTGATCGGCGGCGGCTTCGTGAGCTTCTGGGGGCCCGTGCTCGGCGTCATCCTGTACTTCGTCGCCCGCGACGTCCTGGGCGCCTACACCGAGACCTGGCTGCTCTGGTTCGGCCTGATGTTCATGGCCGTGGTCATGTTCAAGCCGGACGGGCTCGCCGGCATCTGGCTGGACGCCGCCGGCCGGCTCCGCCACCGCCGCAAGGCCGGGGCCGGGCCGCGCCCGGTGCCGGCCGAGTAGTTCCGGATGCCGCTGTTCGAGGCCCACCACCTGCACAAGCGCTTCGGCGCCCAGGTCGTCCTCGAGGACATCACGCTCGCCTTCGAGGAGGGCCGGCTCTCGGGCATCATGGGGCCCAACGGGGCCGGCAAGACGACCTGCTTCAACGTCCTGACCGGCCGCTACAGGCCGGACCGCGGCCGGGTCGTGTTCGACGGCGTGGACATCACCGGCCGGTCGCCACACGCCATCGCGCGCCAGGGGATCGCGCGGTCCTTCCAGCTCATGAACCTGTTCGACGACTACACAGCGCTTGAGAACGTGCTGCTCGCGCTGCCCGAGGTGCGCCGGCGCGGCCTCGACTGCTGGCGCCCGCTGCTCGACGACGCGGACGCCCGGGAGCGCGCCGTGCAGGTCCTGCGCGACGTGGGCCTCGCCGAGCGGAGCCTCGAGCCGGCGAAGCGGCTCGCCTACGGCGAGCGGCGCGCGCTCGAGATCGGCGTGGCGCTCGCGGCCAGGCCGAAGATCCTCTTCCTCGACGAGCCCACGGCGGGGCTCGGGATGGCGGGGACGGAACGGCTCATGGAGCTCGTGCTCGAGCTGAAGCAGCGCTACACGATCGTCATCATCGAGCACGACATGCGGTTCCTCTTCCGCCTCGCGGACACGATCTCGGTCATCCACTGGGGCCAGGTCATCGCCGAGGGGACCCCGGAGGAGCTCCGCGCCGACCCCTGGGTCAGCGCCTCCGACCTCGGGGGCGGGGCCTGATGCTCGAGCTCGAGCGGGTCGACGCCGCGTACGGCGAGACCCAGGTGCTGTTCGACGTCTCGCTCGAGGTCGGCGCGGGCGAGGTCGTGGCGCTGCTCGGCGCCAACGGCGCCGGCAAGACCACCACGCTGCGCGCGATCCTCGGCCTCACGCCGGCGACGGCCGGCACCGTCCGCTTCAAGGGCCGCGACATCACCCGCCTCGCGACCCACCTCATCGCCCGGCAGGGCATCGGCTGGGTCCCGGACGACCGCCGCGTCTTCCCGACGCTCAGCGTCGAGCGCAACCTCGCCATCGCCCGCAAGCCGAGCCCGTTCAAGCGCTGGAGCATGGCCGAGGTGGGCGAGCTGTTCACGGCGCTCCCGCACCTCATGCAGCGCAGCGCCGAGAACCTGTCCGGCGGCGAGATGCAGATGGTCGCGATCTCGCGGGCGCTGATGGGCGGCCCGGCCCTGCTCCTCCTCGACGAGCCGTCCCAGGGGCTCGCCCCCAAGATCGTGCAGGACGTGATGCGGACCATCCGCCGCACCAGGGACGAGGGCATTTCGGTGCTGCTGGTCGAGCAGCACGCCCGGAACGCGCTCGAGGTCGCCGACCGGACCTACGTGATGGACCTCGGGCGGATCGTCCACGAGGGCCCGGCGCGGGCCCTCCTCGACGACCCGGAGCTCGCCGTTCGGCTGGTGGGGGAACGATGACCCTGCTCGCGGTCGAGGGGCTCGAGAAGGCGTACACGCTGGGCCTGCTGCGCCGGCAGGTCACGTTCTCGCTGCACGCCGACTTCCGGATCGATGAGCCGGCGGTGGTCGGGGTCATGGGGCCCAACGGCTCCGGCAAGACGACGCTGTTCGAGCTGATCACCGGCAGCAACCTGCCGAGCGCCGGCCGCGTGCTGTGCTGCGGCAAGGACATCCACCGGGTGCGTGCGGACGAGCGCGACCGGCTCGCCATCCACTACCACCAGGCCTACCAGGTGCGGCGGTTCGCGAGCCGCCTGCCCAACCTCATGCTGGATCGCGCCGGCTCGGACTACCCGATGGTGCACCTGTTCGACGAGCCTCAGTTCAACACGCAGGACGGCTACATCGGGTTCATGCTCAACTTCTTCAGGAAGCTGCGGGGCGAGGGCCGGCTGGTGTTCCTCTGCCTGCACCCGCACGAGCCCTACCATCTGGAGATCCTGCGCGAGGTCTGCGAGCGCTACCTGTTCGTCTTCCGGGGCACGGTCACGGAGGCGCCGGGCTTCAGGGCGCTGCTCGAGGACGATCGCGTGCGCGCGTACCTCGGCCGGCTCGCGGAACCGTACCTTTCCCCGAGCGCTGAGGCGGGCGCGCGTCCCGCTTGATCAGGCGGGGTGGGCCGAGACGAGGACCCCGCCCGCCGTCCGCGGTTCTTCCACACGGCCAGACCCAGCACGCCGAGCGCCGCCGCGGGCTGGACGAGGTCCTGGTGGATGGCGAGGACCCAGGCGGTCGCCCCGGCGACGAGGGTCCAGAGCAGCGGGATCAGGGTCAGGCGAAGCGGCGTCGGCCCGTCGGTCAGCAGCAGCAGGCCGAGGGTGAATACCGCAGTCGGGCCGGGAGCCAGTCCGACCAGGCGCACGCTCTCCCAGCCGTGGCCCGTGAGCAGATCGGCGAGCGGCCAGCCGAGCGTCGCGGTGAGCGTCACGCCGAGGCCCGCCCACCCGAAGGCATCGGCGTGGAAGTGGAAGACGAGCCCCCGCCGGGCGACGCCGGTCCAGGCGAGGAGCAGCCCCTGCAGGACGAAGAAGACGGCGTAGACCGGGGCGGCGAAGTTGATCGTCGCGAACTGCAGGTAGTGGTAGCCGTAGCCGGTCCACAGCCAGCCGGCCGCCAGGAGCCCGGCGATCACCCGGTCGCCGGGCCGGACCGGCCGAAGGGTCAGGAGGATCGCGGCGAGCGCGAGGAGCCAGGCGAGGACCGGCAGCGGCCAGAGGGCGCGGTTGTACTGCGCGAAGTTTGAGAAGAGGACGTCCGCGGTGAACGGCAGCATCGTGCTCGGCTCCTGGCGGGATGGCTGCCACGCGACACCGCGCGCGCTGACCCGGACCTCGAGGTCGGCCCCTACAGGCTCTCGACGTAGCGGATCATCCGCGTCCGCATTGCCGGGTCGGGCAGTCGGCCATGGAGGGCGCCCATGTTCTCCTGCATGTGGTCGACCCGCGAAGTCGCCGGAATCGCGCAGGTGACCGCAGGATGTGAGACGATGAACTTGAGCAAGAACTCGGCCCAGTTGGCGCAGTCGAACTCCCCCGCCCATTCGGGCAGCGGATGGCGCTCGAACAGCCGGAACAGCTGCTTGCGCCGGAACGGCCGGTTGATCATGACCGCAAGGCCGCGCTCGGCGGCGAGCGGCAAGACACGCCGCTCCGCCTCGCGGTCGAGGATGTTGTAGGTGAACTGCACGGCGTCGAGCGGCTGCTCGGCCATCGTCTTCTCGAAGGCTTCGTGGCGCCGGCCGTGCGACGTGGTCATGCCGATGTAGCGGATCCTGCCCTCGGCCTTGTCCTCCAGGAGCGTCTCCAGGTGGCTCTCCCAGTTCAGCATGTTGTGGATCTGCATGAGGTCGAACCGCTCCAGTCCCCAGAGCTCCCGCGACTCCGCCATCTGGCCGGGCCCCAGCCACTTCAGCGGCGTCCACACCTTGGTCGCGGAGAACAGCGCACCGGTGTTCTCGAGGTGCGCGAGGCAGTAGCCGATCACCTCCTCGGACGTGCCGTACATCGGCGACGAATCGATCACGCCGCCGCCCTTCTCGAAAAAGGCGCGCAGAACCTCGACGCGTTGGTCGCGGAGCTCCTGATCGTCGCCGACGTTGAAGGTGATCCACGAGCCCATGCCGATCGCCGGCACCCGCTCGCCGGTGGCGGGAAACACTTTCGTCAGCATCGGCCCCGGCGCGGGTTGCGCTAAGACGCGGCCCGTCGCCCCGGCTCCGATCGCGCTCGCCGCACCGATCGCGCCCAGGGAGGCAAGGAACGCCCGCCGGCTCGGGTCTCGAGGCGTTCGCGGCATGTTGTGCTTCCGGCTGATTGCTCCTCAGGAGTGGCAATCTGGTTCGGAGGCCGTCGCGGTCGAGAGGGGGCGGGCCGCCTGCAGGGTACGCCGGTGCCCAGGAGGGCGACACCCGCCGTCCCCGCAGCCGGATCACCGCAGGGACGGCCTGTTCGCGCCCGTCCGGAGATCCGCTTGAGCGGCCGGAGCAGACGCTCATGCCGAGCTACAGGTCGGCGTACGCCTTCTGCTCCGCCCGTGCGCCGGGGTGGGTGACGGCGCCGAGGTAGGCCGGGCCGACGGTCTGGGCGTACTTCCACAAGGACCCCGAGCCGTAGGCGGTCTGGCGCGGCTGCCAGGCGGACCTCCGCCGCTCGAGTTCGTCCTGATCGAGCCCGACCTCGATCGTGCCTTTCTCGGCATCGATGGTGATCGGGTCGCCGTCCCGGAGCAGCCCGATCGGGCCGCCGACCGCGGCCTCGGGCCCGACGTGGCCGATGCAGAAGCCGCGGGTCGCGCCGGAGAACCGGCCGTCGGTGATCAACGCCACCTTGTCGCCCATGCCGCGCCCGTAGATCGCGGCGGTCACGCCCAGCATCTCGCGCATGCCGGGGCCGCCCTTCGGCCCCTCGTAGCGGACCACGATCACGTCGCCGGCCTCGAAGGCGCCCGCCTGGACCGCCTTCATCGCGTCCTCCTCGGAATCGAAGCAGCGGGCCTTGCCCTCGAACTTCAGGCTCTTCAGGCCCGCGACCTTGACGATTGCCCCTTCCGGCGCGAGCGAGCCCTTGAGGCCGACCACGCCGCCCCAGCTGGTGATCGGCTGCTTCGTCGAGCGGACCACCGGCTGGTCCTCGTTGAAGGTGATCGACGCTAGGTTCTCCGCGATGGTCTTGCCGGTGACCGTGATGCAGTCGCCATGCAGGTAGCCGCCGTCGAGCAGCGCCTTCATCAGCATCGGCACGCCGCCGATGTCGTGCAGGTCGCGCATGACGTACTTCCCGGCCGGCTTGAGGTCCGCGATGTAAGGCGTCCTGCGGAAGATCTCGCAGACGTCCTCCATGTCGAAGTCGATCCCCGCCTCGTGGGCGATCGCCGGGAGGTGGAGGCCGCCGTTGGTCGAGCCGCCCGACGCCGCGACCACCACCGCCGCGTTCTCGAGCGACTTCCGGGTGACGATGTCGCGCGGCCGGATGCCGTCGGCGAGCAGGCGCATCACCGCCTCGCCCGACGCTTCCGCCCACTGGTCCCGCGCCTCGTAGGGCGCCGGGGTGCCCGCCGAGCCGGGGAGCGCCAGGCCGATCGCCTCGCTGACGCAGGCCATGGTGTTGGCCGTGAACTGGCCGCCGCAGGCGCCCGCCGAAGGGCACGCGACCTCCTCCAGCGCATGCAGCTCGTCCTCGCTGATCTCCCCCGCGGCATGCTGGCCGACCGCCTCGAACACATCCTGCACCGTCACGTCCCGGCCGTTGAACCGGCCGGGCAGGATCGAGCCGCCGTACATGAACACGGCCGGCACGTTGAGGCGGACCATGGCCATCATGATCCCGGGCAGCGTCTTGTCGCAGCCGGCGAGCCCGACCAGGGCGTCGTAGGCGTGGCCGCGGATCGTGAGCTCGGTCGAATCGGCGATCACTTCCCGCGAGACCAGCGAGCTCTTCATGCCCTGATGGCCCATGGCGATGCCGTCGGTGACCGTGATCGTGGTGAACTCGCGCGGGGTGCCGCCGGCGGCGGCGACGCCGCGCTTGACCGCCTGGGCCTGCCGGCCGAGCGCGATGTTGCAGGGCGCCGCCTCGTTCCAGGTCGTGACCACGCCGACGAAGGGCTTCTCGATGTCCTTCCGGGTCAGGCCCATGGCGAAGTAGTAGGACCGGTTCGGCGCCCGGTCCGGCCCCTCGGTCGCCCAGCGGCTCGGCAGCTTCGCCCTGTCGTAGATGGTGTGCCTGGCCATCGTCCCTTCCCCGGCTCTGGTCGTTGGCTGCGGAAGATAGTCGGCGGCCGCGAAATTGGCTAGGCGGCCGCTCTTGATGGGTCTGGGAGTTCTCAAACCTGTGCGGCTGCCCATATTCTGCTAACCATCCTGCTTTATGACGAGCCCATGAACGACCCGTACCGGATCCTCAACGTTCGGCGAGACGCCTCCGCCGCCGAGATCAAGTCGGCGTACCGCCGCCTCGCCAAGGAGCTGCACCCGGACCGCAATCCGGGCGACCGGCGGGCGGAGCAGCGCTTTCGGGAGGCGACCCAGGCCTACGAGCTGCTGGGCGACCCCGAGAAGCGCGCCGCGTACGATCGCGGCCTGATCGACGGCGACGGCAAGCCGCGGGGCGGCTTCGGCTTCGGCTTCGGCGGCGCTGGCGCCGACCCGCGGGCGCGCAGCGGCTTCGAGACGATCTTCGAGAAGGCGTTCGGCGGCGGGTTTGCCAGGGCCGGCGGGAGCCAGGGCGGCGGCGCCGGACCGAGCGATCTCAACAGCGCCTTCGAGGAGCTGCTCAAGGGCCGCCAGAGCCGGTCGGGCGCCGGCACCGGGCGCGCGCTCCGCGGCGCCGACGTGCGTCACCGGCTCGAGGTCGACTTCATGACCGCGGCGCGCGGCGGGCGCGAGCGGGTGCTGATCAGGAACGGCCGCCAGCTCGAGGTCGACGTGCCGGCCGGCACGAGCGACGGGCAGGTGCTCCGCCTGCGCGGCCAGGGTAACGCCAGCCCGGGCGGCGGCCCGGCCGGCGACGCGCTGATCGAGATCGCGGTCCGGCCGCACCCGCACTTCGAGCGCCGCGGCCACGACATCCATCTGGAGCTCCCGGTGAGCCTCCCGGAAGCCCTGCTCGGCGGCAAGGTGAAGGTGCCGACGATCGACGGCGCGGTCCGGATCGCGATCGCGCCCGGCGCCAACAGCGGCCAGACGCTCCGGCTGCGCGGCAAGGGCATCGCCTTCGCCGACGGCACCCGCGGCGACCAGCTCGTCAGGCTCGTGGTCATGCTGCCGGGCCCTGGGGAGCAGGCTGCCCTCGGCGCGCTCCGGCGGGTCGCGGAAGAGCATCCCTACGAGGTGCGCCGCGAGGTGGAGACCGCCTGATCCGAGGAGGCCGGACGGCATGACCGGGCGATGGATCCGGATCCCGAGCCGGCTCCAGCCCGTGGTCCAGCCGGTGGTCTTCGCCGGCAAGGTCCTCTGGGAGGCGATCGTCCACTTCGCCAACGACAACAGCCTGATCCTCGCCGGCTACATCGCGTACATGACCCTGTTCGCGATGTTTCCCTTCCTGATCTTCCTGACCACCGTCGGCGGGGTGATCGGCCAGGGCGAGGCGGCCACGCGGTTCATCGAGTATCTGCTCTCGAGCATCCCGAGCGAGGTCGCGGTGACGCTCGCCCCCTCGATCAACGAGATCATGGAGCGGCCGCGCACCGGTCTGATGACGGTCTCCATCCTGATCGCGCTCTGGGTCGCCTCGAGCGGCCTCGAAGCCCTCCGCAGCGCCCTGAACGAGGCCTACAATGCGGAGCAGTATCCAGCGATCTGGAAGGCCCGCCTGCAGAGCCTCGGCCTCACCATCCTGTTCACCTTCGGCATCATCCTCAGCATGATCTCGATCGTCGCCGGCCCGTTCATCTGGTCGATGCTGGAGTGGGCGCTGATCATCCCGTCCTTCTATGGCTGGCTGTACAGCGTTTCCCGCTACGTGTTCGGGGTGATCGTGCTCTACGGGATCGTCGTGATCCTGTATTTCATCCTGCCCAACCGCTCGCTCCGGAAGCGCGAGGTCTTTCCGGGCGCGGCGCTCGCGGTGGGCCTGTGGATCGGCTCGGCCAGCCTGTTCTCGGTCTACCTTTCGAACATGGCGAGCTACAGCGTCACCTACGGCAGCCTCGGCGGGATCGTCGTGACGCTCCTGTTCTTCTACGTGAGCGCGTGCATCTTCATCTTCGGCGCCGAGGTCAACGCGGCGCTCCGGCGGCGCACGGTCGCGATGCGGGCGCACGCCTCGGCGGAGCGTGCCGAGGCGGCGTCGGCGGCCCTGGCGGACGGTTCCCGTCACGACTAGGATGGGCGGCACCTCGACCCCCACCCACCGCGCGGAGACCTGAGCATGCAGCAGGGCGGCCTGATGGCCGGCAGGAAGGGCCTGATCATGGGCATCGCCAACGAGCGGTCCCTGGCCTTCGGGATCGCCCAGAAGGTTGCCGAGGCCGGGGCGACCCTCGCCGTCACCTTCCAGGGCGAGACGCTGGAGAAGCGCGTGCGGCCGCTCGCCGAACGTCTCGGCGCGCCGCTCGTCCTCCCGGCCGACGTGACCGATCCTGCGAGCCTCGACGCCCTGTTCGAGCGCCTGGAGAGCGACTTCGGCGGGCTCGACTTCCTGGTCCACGCGATCGCGTTCTCGGACAAGGAGGAGCTCAAGGGTCGCTACCTCGAGACCACGGCGCAGAACTTCGCCCGCACGCTGCAGATCTCCTGCTATTCCTTCACCGACCTCTGCCGGCGCGCGGCACCGCTGATGCAGGCGGGTGGCAGCCTGCTCACGCTGACCTACTACGGCGCCGAAAGGGTGATGCCGCACTACAACGTGATGGGGGTCGCCAAGGCGGCCCTCGAGGCGAGTGTCCGCTACCTCGCGGTCGACCTCGGCGGCGCGGGCATCCGGGTCAACGCGATCTCGGCCGGCCCGGTCAAGACCCTCGCCGCCTCGGGCATCGGCGACTTCCGCTACATCCTCAAGTGGAACGAGTACAACTCGCCGCTCAAGCGGAACACGACGCTCGCCGATGTCGGCGGCGCCGCTCTCTACCTGCTCTCGGACCTCGGCGCCGGCACCACGGGCGAGGTGCTGCACGTCGATTCCGGCTACCACGTAGTCGGCATGAAGGCGGTCGACGCGCCCGACATCTCGGTCGTCTGAGCCGGACCCCGGCACCATGGCCGGCAACAGCTTCGGCACCCTGTTCCGGTTCACGACCTTCGGCGAGAGTCACGGCCCCGCCATCGGCTGCGTCGTCGACGGCGTGCCGCCGCTCATCCCGCTCGCCGAGGCCGATCTCCAGCACTGGCTCGACCGGCGCCGGCCCGGGCAGTCCAGGTTCACGACCCAGCGGCGCGAGCCCGATCGCGTACGGATCCTGTCCGGCGTGTTCGAAGGCGTCACCACCGGCACCCCGGTCGGCCTCCTGATCGAGAACGTCGACCAGCGCTCGAAGGACTACGGCGCGATCAAGGACCAGTACCGCCCTGGCCACGCCGACTTCACCTATCAGATGAAGTACGGCATCCGCGACTACCGGGGCGGCGGCCGCTCGAGCGCCCGCGAGACGGCGCTGCGGGTTGCCGCCGGCGGCATCGCCCGGAAGGTTCTCGGCGACGGCGTCGAGATCCGGGGCGCCCTGATCGAGATGGGCGGGGCGACGGTGGATCGCGCGGCCTGGGACTGGAACGAGGTCGACCGCAATCCCTTCTTCGCCCCCGATCCGGGCGCCGCCGCGCGGTTCGAGACGCTGCTCGCCGAGGTGCGGAAGCGCGGCTCCTCGATCGGCGCGGTGATCGAGGTCGTGGCGAGCGGCGTGCCCCCGGGGCTGGGCGATCCCGTCTACGACAAGCTCGACGCCGACCTCGCCAAGGCGATGATGAGCATCAACGCGGTCAAGGCGGTCGAGATCGGCGCCGGGTTCGACGCCGCGCGCCTCTCCGGCGAGGCCAATGCCGACGAGATGCGCCAGGGCAATGACGGCCAGCCGGTCTTCCTCTCCAACCAGGCCGGGGGCGTGCTCGGCGGGATCTCGACCGGCCAGGACGTGGTGGTGCGGTTCGCTGTCAAGCCGACCAGCTCGATCCTGACCCCGCGCCGCTCAGTCGATCGCTTCGGCCACGAGGTCGAGGTCGTGACCAAGGGTCGCCACGACCCCTGTGTCGGCATCCGGGCGGTGCCGGTCGGCGAAGCCATGATGGCGGTGGTCCTGGCCGACCACCTGCTCCGGCAGCGGGCGCTGAGGCCGGACGCGGTCAGCTGAGGACCGCCGGCCGGTTGGGTCCGGCCGCCGCCCGGATCAAGGCTTCGAAGTGGTCGAACACCCAGTAGTGGCCGGCTCCCGGGATGAAGCTCGCCCGGCAGTCCGGCAGCAACCCAGCCATGTGCCGGCCCATGCGCACGGGCACCAGGCGATCCCCCTCGCCGTGCCAGAGGCCGACGGGCACGCGCACGTCCTGAAGCCGGAACCCCCACGGCCGCCCGAACAGGGCGATCTCGGTCGCCGCCGGCCCGCCCCCGCGCCGGAAGGCGTCGCGCAGCGCGGCGGTCAGCACCTCGCGGACCGCGCGGCGGGTCATGATCGCCCGGTCGACCGGGGGGTTCATGGCGACGATCCGCCTGAAGACCGCGTCGGGGTCGCGCTTCCAGGCCCGCTGCGCATAACCGGTCAGCGCCCGGAGAAGGCGTGGCGCGCGGGCGCCCCACTCGAAGATGATCCGGTGCCGCCGGCTGAGACCGGGGGTCGCGTCCGGCCCGACCACCGGCGCCACACCGCTCACCACCAGGGCGTGGCTGATCCGCCCCGGCATGCTGGCCGCACAGGCGAGGGCGTAGGGGCCACCCCCGGAGACCCCGGCGAGGGCGACCCGCTCCAGGCCCAGATGGTCGAGCAGCGCCTCGACGTCGCGTGCGAAGTCGGGATAGCGTCGTTCGGGCATCGGATCCGACAGCCCGAAGCCGGGGCGGTCGGGGGCGATGAGACGGACGCCCTGGGCGCTCGCGGTCCCGTCGGCGATCCGGAGCATGAGGCGCGAGCCCGGCGTGCCATGGAAGCCGACCACCGCTCGCCCGCGGGGATCGCCGTACTCGGCGAAGCCGAGCGTGCGGCCATCTTTGAGGGTCATCGTCCGATCTGAGGCCGTGCGCGCCGCCATGAGCTCGATTCTCCCCGCCGCATGCTGTCCCGACAACGCCGCTGGCCTATGCTGGCGCCGACCGACGGGGAGCGAAAGCGTGCAACCGATCCACCGGATCCTCGAGACCGTGCTCTACGCCTCTGATCTGGACGCAGCCGAGCGCTTCTACGGGCGTCTTCTCGGGCTCGAGGTCGAGAGCCGGAAGCCCGGTCTGTTCGTCTTCTTTCGCTGCGGCGACGGGATGCTGCTGATCTTCGATGCCGATGCCGCAGCGGCCGGGCGGAGTGTTCCGGCGCACGGCGCTCGCGGACCCGGGCACGCCTGCCTGGCCGTCGCCGAGGCCGACCTCGAGCCGTGGCGACGCCACCTCGAGAGCGCCGGGGTCGCGATCGAGCAGGAGCAGGAATGGCCGCGGGGCGGGCGATCGTTCTATTTCCGCGACCCGGCCGGGAACAGCCTCGAGCTCGCGACACCGCGGATCTGGGGCTTCGACGACCCGGCTTGAAGCGCTCCCGCGCCGGCGCCATCTGGACCGGAGCAGCTGGGAGACGGACATGCCGGGCACGAAGGAGAAGCCGATCGACGTCGAGTTCATCGCCGACTTCGCCTGTCCCTGGTGCTACATCGGCTGGCGACGTTTGGAACAGGCGGCGCGGCTCCGGCCAATGGCCGGGGTCCGGGCCCGCTGGCGTCCCTTCCTCCTGAATCCGCATCTCCCGGCGGAAGGCATGGATCGGGAGGACTATCTCCGGATCAAGTTCGGCAGCGAGGGCAACGCCGAGCGGATCTACACCCGGATCACGGCAGCAGGGCGGGAGTGCGGCATCGACTTCCGTTTCGATCTGATGCGGCGGACCCCCAACACCGCCCACGCGCAGCGGCTGGTTCTCTGGGCGCAGGACCGCGGGGAGGAGCATGCGCTGATCGAGCGGCTGTTCCGGGCTCTGTTCGGGGAGGGGCGTGACATCACCCGCAAGATCGAACTCGTGGACCAGGCGGTGGCGGCGGGGCTCGACGGGTCGGCGGCCGAGTCGTTCCTGGCCGGCGACGGTCGGCTGGAGGAGGTGCTGCGGGCCCACGCCCTCGCCGAGCGTCGAGGGGTGCGCGGTGTTCCGGTGTTCGTGGTCGGCGGCCAGCATGCGATCGATGGCGCCCAGCCGCCGGAGGTGCTGGCGGCACTGCTCGATCTGGCCGTCGTCCCGCCCGCCGATCTGGCCGCTCACTCAGCTGCCTGAGCGCTCAGGCGTTTCGATCCTTCCGCCCAGACGGTTCAGGGGGTCCAGGCCTCGTAGTCGCCGGTCGCGGGTGCACGCTGGCCGCCTCGCTGGATCGCTCCGTGCGGGCGATACGCGAGCTCGGTGCCGGTCATGATCGGCAGCCGCTCCTTCTCCCACTTGTGTCCCGGCAGCGCACGTTCGCCCGGCGGCAGCTCGAACCGCCTGTGCAGCCAGCCGACCCACCCGGGCGGGACCTCGGTCGGTTCGTCCAGCGCCGCGAACAGGACCCAGCGCTCCTCGTCGCGCCAGCGGCCGGCGCCGCGCTTCCGGCGGAAATAGCGATTGCCGTACTGATCCTTGCCGACCTGCTCGCCGTGCATCCAGGTCTTGAGCACCGTGAAGAAACTGTTGTGCTTGAGGTCGTTGAACACCGGCATCCTCATCCAGCCGCGCGGCGGGCACTATGGCCGCGAAGCGGCAGCGGGTCCAGCCGGATCCGCTGCTCCATCTCCGGGCCGCCAGAGCGTGCCCGGCGCGTCCGCCGAGCGCGGAACCGGATAGGGTCTTCTAAGACATTGTCCAGCCATACGGGCTGCCGGGGCGCTTCGCCGGCGCCAGCACCACAGAAGGTGCGGCTGGCCGTTGGGGCGCCGGGCAGTGGTGCTTGCCGCCGGCGCGAGACGACGCTCTTGGATCGTGTCCGCCGGAGTCGACGCCTTCAGGCCCGGCGCTGGGCGAGCGTCCGGAAGAATCCGGGGCCGCGGTCGACGTGCTCGAGCTCCGCAAGCTCCGTTGCCGGGATCTCGACCTCGAGCGTCCGCGAGATCGCCGACGCTCCGCCGCCTTCGTCGATCGCGACCGCCTTGGCCTTCAGCGTGAGGCGGCGGAGGGCGGGGTCCCGCACGATCATCTCGACCTGGCCCAGCTCTTCGCGGCGCAGCACCCAGCATCCGCTGACCGGGTCGAAGGTACCGGGCGACAGTTCGACCACCGGGGGGAGCCCGCTCAGCGCGATCGCGTCGATCCGCTGCCCTTGCCCGGTTGCGCCCAGGAGCGGGCCGAGGTCGAGCGCCGCGACCGCCGGCGGGGGGCCGTCGGGTCGGGGATCGAACGCGCCGGGGTCGATCAGCAGGCTCCGGCTCGCGGTCGAGAGCAGCCCGTCCCGGTTCTCGATCGTCACCCCCGTCACGCTCAGCCTGCAGGGCAGGGCCGCCCGGGCCGGCAGGTGAGCGCGAAGCTTCCTGAGGTCCTCAGGCGCCAGGGTCCAGCGGCCATCGCCATCCGGCACCCCCGCTGACAGTGTGGCGCCGGGCGGCAGCCCCTCGATCATCACGAGAGTGAAGTATTCCAGGTGGTTGCGCACCGAGAACGGGGGCGGAAAGTCGAGATCGACCGAGACCGGCTCGAGCGAGCTGCCCTCGGCCCCTTCCTCCCGGTCCGGCGAGACCGCGACCGGCAGCGACCAGGCGAGCGGCCGCACGCCGCCCTCGATCCGGATCTCGAGGGTGAACGCCGCGAGCCCCTCGGGGGTCGCCAGCATCGTGAGCCCTGCGACGTCGCCCGCCGGGAGCCGCCAGAGCGAACCGTCGGCACGCCCGGCGCTGGGGCGCACCGCGTCTGGCAGGCCGCTCAGCACGACGCTTGCGAAGCCGGGCGCCGCCTGCTCCGCGACCGCAGCCAGCCATCCGAGGTCGAGCAGGCCGTCGCGGTCCAGCTCCAGCCCCGCAGGCACGCCGGCGGGCGGCTGTGATGGCAGGCCCGCGGCCCCGGAAGCTTCGGCGGAAGCCGATCCGTTCTCCGCGCCGTCCTCCGCCGGCTGTCCCTCCCGCGCCCTCCGCAAGAGCGGGGCGAGCACATCGAGCAGAACCGCCAGCCTCGCCGCCTCGCCGCGCGGCGTGCAGAGGATCGAGCCGCCTTCCCCCGGCGCGCCTTCGCTCAGCCGGAGGCGGCGGCCATCGCCAGCGATCACGACGAGGTCGGGCGGCTCGACCTCGAAGCGACAGCCCGGAGATGGGGCCGCATTCTCGACCGCCGGCGTGGCATGCAGGGCCCCGATCAGAGCGTCGTGATCGAGGCATGCGCCGTCGACGTCGCGGACCAGGAGCCCGGGGTCTTCGTCGTCCGGACGACGCGCGCGAAGCAGGAAGCGCGCTCCATCCGGAGCTCCGACCAGCAGCTCGCGGCCGAACAGGGTCAGCTCGGCGCATCCTTCGGCGGCCAGCTCCTCGGCGCTCGCGGGCTCGGGCTGGGGGCCGAGCCCGAGCATGGCCCGGAGCCACCCGTCGCCGGCGCCCTCGGCCGAATCCAGACGCTGCCGGCTCTGCGCCTCCAGCACGAGGGCGACCCGCGCGGCCGAGACCTGGTGCCCGTCGTCGAACCTCAGCCTCGCCTCCGGCCGGACCGCGAGGGCATCGCGCAGAACCTGGGACGGGAGGGGATCCCCTTCCGGCCCGAAAACCATGAGCAGGCCGCCCTCGATGCGCGCCGAAACCGCATCGACGTCGAGCACCTCGAACACCATCTCAGGGCCGCTGCCGGCCTCCATGCCCGCCTGCTCGATCCGCTCGGACGCCTGCTTCATCCGCCTTCCCTTCGCGTGGCCCGGCCGGGCGGCTCTTCCACCGGGGATCACCCACGCTAGGCTAGGACCTAACGATTAACGGTCGGTTGCCGCCGCTTGCGATGATCCGGTCGAACTGGGATGCTGCTGCCGTCCCGTGGCAAGGCTCCGAACCATGACCGTCGCTCCCGGCACGACCGCCAGCGCCCCGCCCGACGTCGACTTCCGAGACCTCAGGGACCGGCTGGGCGGGCGCTTCACGACCGCTGCGGCCATGCGTGCCCAGCACGGCCGCGACGAGAGCTACCACCGCGCCGCGCCGCCGGACGCCGTGGTGTTCCCTCAGTCCGTGGACGAGGTGAGGGAGATCGTCCGGTTCTGCGCGGCGCGGCGTGTGCCGATGATTCCCTTCGGCACCGGGACGTCGCTCGAAGGGCACGTCGCGGCTCTGCATGGCGGGGTGTGCATCGATCTGTCGAGGATGAACCGCGTGCTGGAGGTCAACGACGCCGATCTCGACTGCCTGGTCGAGCCAGGCGTGACCCGCAAGCAGCTGAACGTCCACCTCCGCGACACCGGCCTGTTCTTTCCGATCGATCCGGGAGCGGACGCGAGCCTCGGAGGGATGGCCGCGACCCGGGCCTCGGGCACCAATGCGGTCCGCTACGGGACGATGCGCGAGAATGTCCTCGGGCTCAGCGTCGTGCTCGCCAGCGGCGAGGTCATCCGGACCGGCGGACGGGCCCGCAAGTCGTCCGCCGGCTATGACCTGACCCGCCTGTTCGTCGGGTCCGAGGGGACGCTCGGGGTGATCACCGGCATCCGGCTGCGGCTCCAGGGAATTCCCGAAGCGATCTCCTCGGCGGTGTGCCCGTTCGCCGACATCGAGGGCGCGGTCACGACCGTGATCGCGACCATCCAGAGTGGCATCCCTGTGGCGCGCATCGAGCTCCTCGACGAGGTGCAGATGCAGGCGTGCATCGACTTCTCGGGCCTCGAGGGCTACGCGGCCGCTCCGACCCTGTTCTTCGAGTTCCATGGCACCCGCAGAGGCGTCGAGGAGCAGGCGGAGCGGGTGCGCGATTTGGCTGCCGGATCCGGCGGTGGCGACTTTCGTTGGGCGACCCGGACCGAGGACCGGAGCCGGCTCTGGCAGGCGCGCCACGACGCTTATTACGCGGCGATGTCGCTGCGCCCAGGCAGCAAGGGATATGTCACCGACGTCTGCGTCCCGATCTCCCGCCTCGCCGAGTGCATCGCGCAGACCAAGCGACTGATCCAGGAGAATGAGCTGCTCGCGCCTCTGGTCGGCCACGTCGGCGATGGCAACTTCCACCTCTCGATCCTCGTCGATCCGGGGGATGAGGACGAGATCGCCCGTGCCAAACGCGTGAGCGGCCGCATGGTCGAGCAGGCGCTCGCCTGCGGCGGCACCTGCACCGGAGAGCACGGCGTCGGCTTCGGCAAGATGGGTTACCTCGATGCCGAGCACGGCGTCGGCGCGGTCGAGGCGATGCGGGCGATCAAGCGCGCGCTCGACCCCGACAACCTCATGAATCCCGGCAAGATCGTGCAGATCTGACGCCCTGCCGACGGTGCAGCCGGGTCAGGTTTGTCGCCGCCGCGCCAGCAGGAGGGCACGTCGGCGGCGCAGCCGGTCCCACCGGCCGGCGGCCTTCAGGCGTCGTCGGATCTCCTGACCGCGGCGATGAACGCCCGGAGCTTTGTCGGATCGAGCCGTCCGTCCGTGCGGACGCCCGTGCACAGGTCGACGCCGAAGGGCCGGACCGCCGCGACCGCCGCCTCGACGTTCGAAGCGTTGAGGCCGCCTGCCAGAAAAACCGGACGTCCAACTTCGTCGACGATCCGGCGGCTGATCGACCAGTCGTGGGTCCGCCCGGTCCCGCCGAGCACCCTGGTCTTGGCTCTCGGCTGCCCGGAGTCGAGCAGCAGAGCGTCGACCTCCGGCGCGGCGGCATGCGCGTCGTCGAGCGCGCTCAGATCCTCGACGTGGATCACCTGGACCAGCCTCATCGTCGGGAGGCTGTCACGGAGGGCTGCGTAAGCGGCCCGATCCACGCGGTCGACCAGCTGCAGCGTGTTCGTGCGGCAGTGTCGCGCGTGGTCGATCAGCGCGCCGGGTGTGGTTTCGCTGGTGAGGAGGAAGGTCGCGACCGGCGGTGGTACGTCGCGCGCGATCCGCCTGATCTGGTCGTCCGGGATCGGGCCCGGGCCGCTCGGCATCGTGCCGACCAAGCCGACCGCGTCAGCACCGGCATCGACCGCGAGGCGGGCCTCCTCGAGGCTGGCTATGCAACAGATCTTGATCCGGGTCCGCCCCATCGTTTTCCCTGACCCTGCCGAGCCCCCCTGGAGCCTGCATCGCGTGAACCGGCTGGCTCAGCCCGCGCCCTTCGCGGCGCGCACCTCCCGAAGCGTTCGATGT